>CAZCIH010000042.1:0-2694 GCA_964498855.1 uncultured Candidatus Saccharibacteria bacterium
AATCAGACCGACCACCAACTCTTCACCACCATACCGTCCAACAATATCCACCCCACGCAACTCATTCCTAATCAAATCACTCACTTGACGTAAAACACGATCACCACTCTGATGGCCATAATTATCATTAATTGACTTAAAATGATCCAGATCAACAAAAAGCAGAGAGAAACTCTTGATGACTAAAAATCGTCTTCGCTCGGGGTATTTAAACTGAAATAAAACCTCATTAACCATAGTTTCGAGATATTCCATCAAGCCACGTCGATTTAAAACACGCGTTAGCTCATCCGTTCGCAATTGGTCTTCTAGGGTTGCAATCCGCTGTTTTGATTTTTTTATGTATGCTTCTTCTTGTGGTGGCGGCGACAACTTTTTTAACCCTCGTTAATAAATTTCTCAGCCTCTAGAGCTGCGCGACAGCCATCAGCGGCCGCAGTGATTGCCTGACGATAGCGAAAATCAACTACATCACCAGCTGCAAAAACACCACTAACATTTGTTTTCACCTGATCAGTGGTTATTAAATAGCCACGCTCATCAATATCTAATTGACCTTTAAAAAGCTCAGTTGCCGGCAGGTGTCCGATCGCCACAAAGAAGCCATCGCAGACAATTTCTGTTTCCTTATTATCTAGCAAGTTTTTTACCCGTACTCCGGTGACTTTATCCTTCCCCAGCACATCGATCACACTGCTATTCCAAATAAAGTCAATTTTTGGATTATCAAAGGCCCTCTTTTGCATAATCTTACTAGCACGCAAGCTATCGCGACGATGCACGACTGTAACTTTGGTGGCAAATTTAGCTAGCGCCAGAGCCTCTTCCATGGCACTATCACCACCACCTACTACCACCACCGATAAATCTTTGAAAAAGAAGGCATCGCAAGTCGCACAAGCTGATACTCCTTTACCAATGAGACGTTTTTCGTTCTCTAGTCCCAACCATTGCGCTTGGGCACCAGTGGCGATGATAATATTTGTCGCTAAGTAGGTTTCACCTTTAGCTTCGACTTTAAATGGACGTTGCCCCAGTGCAACAGCATTGACTCGAGCAGCAATCATCTCAACACCAAAACGAATTGCTTGCTCTTTCATAGTCGTCATTAAATCTGTGCCCTGCACCCCTTGGGCAAAGCCAGGAAAATTCTCAACTTCACCAGTTAGCATGAGCTGGCCACCTGCTTCAGCTCGTGTACCAGTTATTTGTAATACACGCAAATTAGCCCGAGCAGCATAAATAGCGGCTGTATAGCCAGCCGGACCACTACCGATAATAATGACATCATATATTCTATCTGACATAACATGTATTATAACAGCCGCCAATCGATGGTGCTAACACCAAGACTAGTTGAGAGCAGGTTGTTTGGTGTCACCATCGCAAGTCTCTGCTGCCCAAAAACCACGCCCTTGCTCTTGAGCCTGCTCTTGAGCCTGCTTGTACTCAAGCTGGTATTTATATGGCTGACCCTGATAAGTGTATTCATGAGCATAGCCTTGCTCAATCATATAGAGATTATAGCTCTGACCGTTCTCCATAAAAGCAAAGGCCAATAAGCGGCCATATTTATCAAGCTCTCCTTGGCTTGGATCGAATTCCAATCTAACGCTCTTACCTTCAAGCAGCTCATGTGCCTTGTCGCTTGCTTGACGGCCAAAACATTGAACAGTTTTACGAGGATCCACCACCTCAGGTGTATCCATACCAATCAAGCGTACCCGTTGACTCCGACCTTCTCGCCAAACCTCAATCGTATCTCCATCAATGACTTTTTTTACCGAGACGTAGCCTGCGGCTAGTTTTGGCTGAGTTGAAGGCTGCAGTCGGCTCAGAATGAGCTTCGGTGTGGTTATCATCTCCTTAGGCAAAGACATTATCGCAACTACAAGGCAGAGACAAAATATCACCAAGCTGACCCCTAAAATTCGGCGACGGTGACGCTCCGCTTTTGCACCGGCTGATAACTTTTGTTCGGTTTCCATACGCTTTGTAGTATACACTATACCGCAATAATTTGAAAAACTTTTTTGTACAAAAATAAACTTAACTGTTTACATTTGAGCTCGAATCGGATAGAATTAAAGCTTCGTGTGTCAACAAAAAGGAGACGAAAACGCACATGATATTCATCGCTAAATCAGCCATCGTGGACAGTCTAATACAGCTGCTCTGGCGCCTAGTCTCATCACTGAATCAGGCTCCGCCACGAACTGAGCTAACTGCTCACCAAACAGTGACAAACGTCACACCGATCTGCTCTTCTCGTAATCGGCACCCAGCCGGTAGTAAGAGGGTGACCTCCAGAGCAAACAGCTGATTTACCCGTTCAAGACCCTATGCCACAAGTGCATGGGGTCTTCCTACTTGTTAAGCCTCGGGCAGCTCACTTTTTCGTCGTCGAATCACCACGCTTTCAATGATACCAATTCCGATCAGCGACACGAGCATACTAGAGCCACCAGCAGAAAGAAATGGCAGTGGAATCCCGGCCACTGGCACCAAACCTAAATTCATCCCAATATTAATAAAAAGATGAAACAGTAGCATCGCGACCACGCCAATAATCAAAAAACCCCCGAATCGATCGCTACTTTTTTTGACTATCATCATCGAACGGCCCAAGAGCACTGCAAAGAGAATAATTACTAGTATCCCCCCAACAAAGCCGAGCTTCTCAGCCAGGACTGC
>CAZCIH010000042.1:2704-7239 GCA_964498855.1 uncultured Candidatus Saccharibacteria bacterium
TGACTTTGCAAGAAGTTGCCTTGACTCTGTGAGCCAGAAGTCATAACCTGCACAAACCAGCCACCGATACCAACCGAAATAATTGCTTGATTAACATTGTATCCAGTAGTGGCAGGGTTGGCAGTCGGGTTAAAGAAAGTTTCAATTCTCTGACGTTGATAGCCATGCAAGAAAGGTATGGTTAACGGTATTGCCAGTGCAACCACCGCTACTCCAATCACAAGCCAATACTTGCGTATTTTAGTACCAAATGTCATGGCCAGCCAAATTGCGACTAGCACCGCAGCGGTAGCCAAATCTGGCTGCAAGAGCAGAAGTAAAAGTGGTGGAAATAAGTACAATAAAGTCTGTCCGATACAACGCAGATAACGAGTTTTGTCGTAATTATCGGCATAGAACTTAGCCAGTACGATAATTAAAACTAGTTTAGCTAGCTCGGAAGGCTGAAATTGAAAAAATCCGATCGTTATCCAGCGCGTCGCTCCAAGTCTTTGTGCACCAAAAAACTTTACCACTACCAACAGCCCTAAAGTAATGAAGTAAAGTGGCCAAGCATAATTACGCAATACTCGATAGTCCATCCTAGAAAACAAAACAAGTAATAGTAGGCCAATAAGTACATAAAAAATCTGCCTACTGGTATCAAGCTGTTGACTTACTTGGCTCGGTTTTATGCCTGAGGAATATAAGATGAGAAGGCCAATTGTAGTTAACAGAAGAACAGTACTTAGAATTATCCAGTCGTATTTCTTAAAATTAGTAAAAAACGACATTCTACCCTCTCTTAGATCTTTTCAAGTTGAATAGTAACCTCAATCTCGCCCAATTTCGTTGTAATGGCAAACTTCTGATCTGACTTTAATTCCTGATCAAACAATGTCTTTTGTGCTAAGACTTCTTTACTGATCAACTCTTGAAAATCCGAAAAAGCAGTCTTCATTTTGGCATCTTGTGTAAGAATTGCTAAATTTACTCGATCTTCAACATTAAAGTTTGCCTCCTTACGAGCGGACTGAATTCGACGAATAAGATCTCGTGCAAGTCCCTCATTTCGTAATGATTGAGTAATTTTAGTATTCAATTTAACAGTGATTGATTGGCCCTCTTTTTGGATGACTTGTTTGACGTTCAATTCGTCTTTAATGATCTCGACTAGGCCTTCAGGCAAAGGCTTTAGTACAGTGATTTCAACTGTAGACAATGGCTGGCGGACTTTTATATTTTTCGCAGCCCGCTCCCCCAATCCTTCGCTCACCACCTGACGAACGAATGCCATCTGCTCTAAGATTACAGCATCAGACTCTCCTAACTTAGGCCATGTTATTGTATGAACACTTTCACTCGCTCCAGCTACTCCCGAGGTTAGATGGCGGAACAAGTAATCAGACATAAATGGTGACCAAGGGGCTAGCATCTGGCAAATTCTCACAATTGACCAGGTTAAAGTTTGATATGCCTGATTTTTGTCATCATCATCTTGACTCTTCCAAAAACGACGACGTGAACGACGAACATACCAATTGCTCAAGTCATCAACTAATTCAATTAATGGTTTGGTGGCTTCGGCAATTTGATAATTATCAATTGCCTGATTCATTTGGGCAAGCACCTGGTTGACCCTGGCAACCAGCCAAAGATCTAGCTCATTACTTAAGCTATCTGGTAGATCTAGTGAATCGAGCTTAAAGCCATCGATTTCAGCGTACAGACTCAAGAAACTGGCACTATTGTATAGAGTCATAAAGAGATTGCGTTGGATCGCCCTGATAGCACCTTCATCAAGTGCTACTGTCTCACCGCTGATTATTGGATTGGTCAGCAAATAATAGCGCAAGCTATCTGACCCATAAACGTCAAATACATCCTCAATCGGTGGATAATTTCCGAGTCGCTTGCTCATCTTACGGCCATCGGTACCAAGCATCACTCCATGAGCTACACAATTATTGAACGCTGGTTTGTCAAACAAAGCAGTTGCTAAGATGTGTAAAGTATAGAACCAACCACGTGTTTGGCCATTATACTCAACAATAAAATCAGCCGGGAATTGCTTGGCAAATTGTTCTTCATTGAGATCGAAAGGATAATGATCCTGCGCATATGGCATAGCTCCAGACTCAAACCAGCAGTCTAGCACCTCTTCAATTCGATGATAGTCTTGGCCATCTTTCTCAAGTACCACCTGATCAATCATTGGCCTATGCCAGTCTGTTGCTAGTTCAGGATTTTTTGCCATCTTTTTCAATTCTTCTAGACTGCCAATGACAATAATATCTCCTGACTGACTGCGCCAGATTGGTAATGGAGCGCCCCAAAAACGATTACGAGATATATTCCAATCGCGAGCATTTTCTAACCATTTCCCAAATGTGCCATCCTTTACATAGCTCGGCATCCAATTGATTCGCTGATTATTTTTTAATAAACTCTGCTTTATCTTACTAACTGAAACAAACCAAGAGCTGACTGCTTTATAGATTAAAGGATTGTCAGTTCGCCAACAGTGAGGATAGTTGTGCTTGTATTTTTCGCGCCGTAGCACCACCCCTTTACTCTCAAGCCCATTGGCAATCGCACTATTGGCATCAAATACCAATTCGCCAACATAATCGACCACTTCTTCAGTATAGCGACCTTTTTCATCAACCGGACAAACGATTTCGATATTATTTTGCTCGCAAACTATCTGATCATCCTCACCAAAGCCAGGCGCTAAATGAACTACTCCAGTACCATCCTCTGTATTCACAAAATCAGCCATAAGTACCACAAATGCATTCTTATTATCTTTAAAGTATTCAAAAAGTGGCTGGTATTTCAGACCCACCAATTCTTCGCCTAAAAATTGGCGAATCACTTTAGCATGGCCAAGTTCGGCTTCATAACGTGGCAGTGAATCTTTTGCCAAGATGAGTCGTTTGCCATCAGTCTCGATCTCGACATAGCTAATCTCAGCTCCAACCGCAAGAGCAAGATTAGAAGGCAGAGTCCAAGGTGTCGTTGTCCAGGCAAGTAAATGACGACCATCATCGAGCAAAAATTCAACCGTCAGAGCATCATCTTCACGTTCGCGGAAAGCGTCATCAAGCTTGGCCTCAAAATTGGACAGTGAGGTCTCACAAACCGGACAAAAAGGTAATACCCGAGCACCGGAATATATCAATTCCTTCTCCCAGAGCTGTTTAAAAACCCACACCACGCTTTCCATATAGCTCTGATCCATAGTGCGATAGTTATCTTCAAAGTCAACCCAGCGACCAAGTCTGGTAACAAAAGTTTGCCATTGATCGGTATAACGCATTACAGATTGCTGGCAATACTGATTGAATTTATCGATGCCATATTCAATAATTTTCGCGCGCCCAGAAAGTCCTAATTGCTTCTCTGCCTCCATTTCGGCTGGTAGGCCATGACAATCCCACCCGAAACGACGTGGTACGTAATATCCTTGCATTGTCTTGAGTCTAGGAATAGCATCCTTCACCACGCTGGTTGTCAGATGACCATAGTGAGGCAAGCCATTTGCAAAAGGTGGACCATCATAAAACGTATACTTGGGCATTTTTTTAGTTAGCTCAAGACTGCGCTTGAAGGTTTTCTCTTTCTGCCAAGCAGTAAGCATAGCCTCTTCAAGCTGTTTCGGTGTATATGGAGGTAGTTTTTTCATGATATTCGCTTTCTTCCTATAAAAATAGCCAGTAGTTGCAGGAGTCCAAACTCTCGGACGGTACCATCCTGCTTCCCTGGCTCGGGCACTTTCTTGACTGCACTAACGGGTGCTTTAAATCCGGCGAGGTCTAATCCTTTTTGCTAAAAGTTTCTGCTCGCAACTTCGTGGCTGATAACCACTCATTCGGCTTTGATGGCCGAAACGTTTTTGCAATTTTCAAATATGATTATATAACATACTCATCCAATAACTCAAGATTTTTTCTATTCAGCCTACCAATCGATAGACAAAAAAGTGAGCTAGCTGCAACACCAACAACAAAGCAAGAGGTGATAAATCGATCGAGCTAGTCTTGGGTAATATTTTTCGAATCGGTACTAGTAGTGGCTCGGTTAATTCTAAAATGAGTACGGTCAGCCAATTAGCCCGCCAATCGACCACTATCCAGCTCAATACCATCCTGATGAGTAGTAAAATATTGAAGCAAAAGATGAAAAGATCAAAAAAATTTAGCGCAATCGACTTCATATAAAAGATAAGCGACTAATTTCAGACGGCTGAGGCAAAGTTTCTTGCCAGCTGTACAAAAATTTACCATCATCCTGAGTCGTGATAATAGCTGGCGTTTGCACAACATCATACAATTCGGCTTGAGCCGCACCATCGCGTGAATCAACGTCAATTGGCTGATAGTTTATCTTCAAACGATCCAGCTCTTGATAAAGAGTATCTAACTTAGCTTTACCAACCTGACTCTGGCGCGAGAAAATGAGAGTCTTCATGTCAATTATTGTAATGCTTTTAATACAATAATAAAAGTATCCAGGGCTGATGACATCTAATAAAGATGCCATCAGCCCTATTG
>CAZCIH010000043.1:0-7163 GCA_964498855.1 uncultured Candidatus Saccharibacteria bacterium
GTAAGAGCGGTCGTCGAAACTCGTATCGCAAATATAACAGAAGCGCTTGATGACTTCCCTCAACGCAGGTCATGCTTGAAGCGTAACGGCTTCGCCGCTAATTTTTTCTAAAATTATTCAATCGCGTGTATAGTTCCTGATTGCGACCAGTCACTAATACCAGGTTAATCTCACCCATCTCAAGAAGGGAGCGGATTATTTGACGGGTCCTTAGTACCTTGTCTGTGATTGGCAAAAAAAGGATTGTCGGGCGATTGGGGTCAAGTTTTTGTTTGGCTAAAAAAGCTTTTTTATCAAATTGTTTGGCGAAATCCAGGCTGACTGGATAGCCAATTACTTTAATCTGGTTTTTCTTGGGGCCAAGCTGATGCAATACTTTGGCCGAGTCACGATTGGCGACGATATAGTAATCGATAAAGCGACTAGCCCAGCTATTATGGATACTAATACTATCGGTGATGAATGTTATCAGTGGTACATCGGGAAGATATTCATTGACTGCCAAAGCGACCATCTCCTGGAAGGAAGGATAATTGGTCATAATGAGGTCGGGTTTTTTGGCGGTTAAAAATTTTGCCATTCGTTTGCTGTTACCCAGAAAAAGAAACTTGCCGAAGGCTTCGACTACTCGGCGTGAATCCGTTGCTTCGAAAAGAAATTTGTAGGCAGGTGGCGCATATTTGGTGGTTCTTTGGTAGGATGTACCGATAAATTGATTGAGATTACGGCGGATTTCATCTGGCAGATCAATTATTTCTACCTTGATTTGCTGATGGTATTTTTGCTCCAAGCCTTCCTTGATTGCTTTAGCACTGGCCATATGCCCGTAGCCATAGCTGGCCGTCAGAATAAGCACTTTCTTCATTTCAAATCCTTACTCGATTGATAATCTCGAATCGTCTGCTGATATATTTGAATTAATTGTCGGGTTAGCTTACTAGCATCATATTGCTTACTTTCTTTAATCGAAGCAGTGGCCATTTTTTTTCTTAGCTTTGGATCTAAGGCGAGTTCCTCGATTGCCTGAGCGATTTTATCTGGGTTGGGGCTATCGGTGAGTCTGGAGTTTGCACTTGATAGACCTTCTCTGAGATCTGGATCGCAATATATAATTGGCAGACCAGAGCTAATGGCTTCAAGTATTGCTACTGGCTGATTGTCGAAACCATATGATGGCAGGATGAAAGCATCGCTTTTTGCTAGGAGATCACGTACTTGGGTACGATCTTTTTTGCCAGTAAAGATAATCTTCTCATGATGGGGGCTTTTTTGGGTTAGTATTTTGTATTTTTTTAACATCGGACCATCGCCAACAACGGTTAGTTGGCAATTTACATGATCATTAAGACTAATTACAGCTTGGATCGCCTCAAAGTGACGCTTTTCCTCACTAACTCGCCCGACCGTTATGAGCTTGAATGGCTGGTCATCATGTTGCTGACCCGAAAATGAGGCGTGGTGGTAGAAGTCGTTGTCGATTGGGTTTGGCAGGATGAAAGTTTTTCTTTTCAACCCACGCGTAACCATTTTGTCCAGTAAATGCTGGGAGGGCACGATGATAGCATTGGTGCTATTGCAGAACAGTAACATAATTTTCCAGCTTTGACGCTTTAGAAATACTTTACTCGAAGACTGGCTGATGGGTTGTTTGATGGTGGGGATTTTAGTTTTGAAGTATAAGGGATAGATTAGGGCCGCCATAACAAGAGAAGCCGATAGCACGGCTGGATAATGGTCGGCAAGCTCTGGATAGAGAGTATGGACTGTATGAATGTGGGGAATTTGCTTATCTTTTGCAATCATATCGGCTACAAGCCCCATGCCTAGCAATGACTGTGAGTGTACAATATCCAGGTTGATTCCCTGCAGGCTTTTGACTAAACCTGGATAGATGAGTACCGAGCGGTGTTTATCAGCCAGGATGACATCGAAAGCTTTTAAGCGAATTATATTTTTCTCCTGGTCGTGATATCCAGGGTATTTTGGTGCGAAAACATAAACCTCGTGGCCAAGTTGCTCCAAGCTCCTCTTGTATTGGCTTAAAGAGGTGGTCACCCCATCGGTGGATGGGTAATAGGTGTCGGTAAAAATACCAATTTTCATCTTAGAATAAGTATAGCAAAGACTCTGGGGTGATGATAAGCGAGTAAGGTGAGAGAAGTTGGCCCAATTCTTTTTTGTCAGTATAATCATGCTTATGAAGATTATTATCGGTAGTGATCAATTTCGCCCCAGTATTGGTGGGACTGAGACAGTGACACACAATATAGCTAAGGGCATGGTCGAACTGGGCCATGAAGTGGTAGTGGTAGCACCGGGTAATAAAATTTTTTCTAGCTACTGGGAAGAGAATAGTGATCCATATCGAATCTTGAGAGTAGGCTCACTACCTATAGTGATCGCACCCAAGCAACGCTTGGGTGTATTCAGCGGTGGCGCGATAAAACGCTTAGTAAAAGACTTTAAGCCTGATATTGTTCATGCCAATAATCCTTTTTCGATCACAAAGCGTTTGATCAAGTATTGTCGCTCGAGTTCTATCCCAATTGTCATAGGCGGCCATCTGATGCCAGAAAGCTTCCTGCAATCACTACGCTCGTTTAAAGGGCTATATCAATCATTGAGAAAGCTAGGTTGGCGCAGAATTGTATCTGTATATAATCAGGGAGATTTAGTTATCACCCCGACAGAGACATCAGTGCGCTATTTAGAGCAATTCGGTTTGAAGATTCCGGCCCTTGCTATCTCGAATGGTATTGATATTAAGGCCAATACGCCCTCCAGTCGGCCTAGTAGCTATTATCGCCATGCACTCAAGCTAGCCGAACGGCCGAGCGTGGTTTATATTGGTCGATTAGGAGTCGAAAAAGAGCTTGAGGTACTTATTGAAGCGATTGCTGAGCTAAAGACAGAAGAAGGTTTAGATTTTCAGCTTCTTTTGGTTGGCGATGGGAATGATAGGAAGAATCTAGAAAAGCTGGCCGTAAAAATAGCTCCAGGTAGAGTAATATTTACCGGCTTTGTGTCTGGCAATAAGCAGAAGCGGCAGTATTTACTAGCTGGTGACTGCTTTACTATCTCTTCACCGGTTGAATTGCAGAGCTTGGTTACTCTTGAGGCTATCGCTTGTGGTCGAGCTGTCATTGCACTTAATGAAGGTGCCTTGCCGGAGCTGGTACACCATCACAAGAATGGTGAGCTATTTGAATACGGTGATTTGGCAGGCTTAAAAAAAGCCATCAAAAATATTTTGACCAATGAGAGCCTCCGTCAGCGTTATGGCGAGGCCAGCCGCCGTTTGTCGCTCAAGCATGACATTGAGGCCATGCCACGTCATTATGAGAAGGCGTACCAGAAGCTGATTAGGTCAAAGAAAGATTGAAAAATCATCCTTTTTGTGGTAATATATTCATTGCTTTATTGAGCAAATTACTGTAAATCAAACTCAAGCCGAGTAAATATTCTTTCTGATAGTAATTAGAAATGTGAATACTTATTTTGACTAGTTTGATTATCGGCGAGGGGCTGATTAGCTTCGACATGAGGAACTTGAAATCTAGTTGCAAGTCGCCATGGTACCGGCGTAAATGGACCACCTACTATAAGTGCCAAATCACTTGTAAGCAAAGTTCGCACGGCTTTTGCCATGCCAGCTTTTGCACCAGCTGTAGCTTAATTTTGCTTCAGCCATCAGCCTTCTGACGTCAGATAGGAATTGGTTGGTGTCATATCATCTGACTGCGATTTGGGTTTCCCTTTGACCTTAGTCTAAGTCTTCAATGAAGGGGAAGTGAGCGTTAAGTTTTTGGTCAGTTTATAGCTTCGTTTACTTCTAAAACTGCAAAAGCTGACTAAGCTTGTAGAAGCTAGACCGATAGCCTTATGGACCAGGGTGCGATTCCCTGCAGCTCCACCAAAAGGGACTTTCGAGATATTCGGAGGTCTTTTTTGATTTGGCTGGCAGGACGAAACTTTTCGGTAGGTATTATGTTTGTCGGTAGCTACGGATTGACCGTCAAATAATCTGTTTGGGTTGCAGTTTGACCATTATAGCTAGCTATTGCATCAACTCGCCAGCTACCAGTCGCAAGGCCGAGAGTCGATGCATTCCAGTAGAAGCTAGCCACACCATTCTCATCCGCTGGCTTGGTGCCTAGGCTGACAACTTGATTTGATGGTCCAGTCAGCCGAATCTCACAGCTGGCTGCGGGCAGAGTGACACAATTGCTGTTCATCAATGGACCGAGGGGAATCGATGAGCCATTGCCCAGGAAGGCTATATGTTTATTGATTAATAATCCACTTGGGCTGTCGAGTGAGGCCACTGATACGGCCTGATAGGCATTCAGACGACCATAACCCGTATAAATACTAAAACTAGTCGCACTGGTGCTAGTCGAAGCGAGAAGACGCTCCACATCGGTTGCTGTTAGGCTAGGTGAACGGGTCAACATCAGGCTGACTGTACCGGCGACGATTGGCGCTGAGAATGAAGTGCCGGCATGGCCACAGGATATGAAGTTAGTCGGATTAGCTTGCGACCAGCCGGTCGAGCAAATCCCCGTTCCTGGTGCCACCAGATCAAGATTTGCTCCATAGCTAGACCAGCCTGCCCGATAGTCATTAGAGTCGGTCGCCCCCACAGCGATGACACTTGGGTAATTGGCCGGATAGACCAAGCACTTACAATTGCTATTACCTGCTGCTGCCACTACCGTCACGCCCATGCCAATGGCTCGGTCGATTTCGCTTTTGAGCAGTGCATCTTCATTGTCAGCACCGAGGCTCAAATTTATCACCTTCGCGCCACGGTCGGCGGCGTAATGGACGGCTGAGGCAACTGAGTCGGTATAGCCATCACCATTGTCATCAAGTGCCTGGAGGGGGAGAAGCTTGGTGTTCCAATTTGCCCCAGCAATACCGGCCGTATTATTACCGGTTGCTCCGATCAGCCCGGCGACCAGGCTACCATGCGATACAACGCTACTATTCGGATTATCTACTCCGGCTTGGGGAGTATTGTCACTGTCATAAAAATCCCAGCCCTGCCAGTCATCCTTTAGGCCATTGTCATCATCATCAAGATTGTTACAGCTCTTATCTAGAGCCAGGCTACGACTGGTGCAATTTGGAGCTGATCCTTCACTGGCCGTGGTCCCGGACTCATTACTATTAGTAGCCCAGCGATTACTAAAATCATCATGGGCAAGTGCAAATCCATTATCAATCACAGCTACTGTCATTTGTGAGCTTCCGGTGGTCAAATCCCAGGTCTGAGGCCAGCTAACTTTGGGGGCGTACCATTGGCTTGAGTAATTGCTGTCATTGGGGGCAGTTAGGGCGCGGTAGTGGATATTCTCATAGCGGGTCACGCCGGCTGTCAGCCTTAGGTCGGTGCTAGGACGATCGATGCGATAGGCATCGAGCTCATTTAGATGGATTAAATCACTTGGTGCTAGATTATTCTCAGCTAGGAAGCTTGCTTGATCAGCCGGTGTGGTGAAGCGGACAATACTCGAGCCAGTGATCTTATTTTGCGCCATTGGCTTGGTTTGTACTGTGGTGGGAGTATCTTTTGTTGGCTGGGGTAGAGCTAGACTAATGCTCTGACTTGGTGGCAGGACTATCGCTGGACGCAGAGCTATCTTTTGGGGTCGAGTGATAAACAAAAAGGCACCTCCGGCTAGAAGTACCATAAGTAGTGTGATTAGTTTGAATGTTTTTGTTTTGGCAATTTTAAGCATTTTAGTATCACTTTTTGCTTATGGTTATTGTACCAGGTGCTCTTATTTAGAACAACTATTTGTGGACAAAAAATAAACGGGTTAGTGTGAGCAGTTTTGGCTCTCCTAACCCGTTATTTTGTATCTGTTTTTGTTTTTGAGTAATTTATGTGTGCAGCAGCACTAAAGCCATGATAAAGCTTAAGAATTACCTTTGTCAACAAAAATCACAAAAAAAGTTGTGTATAAGTGTGATTTTATTCACATCCCAAGTGATTGCAGATTAAGGCCAAAGCCCTTATGATTAAAAGATAATGAGGTTTTTAAACGATGAGTCATAAAGAACTGATGCAACGTACTCGTGCGGAAGGATTTGCCGTTGGGGCGTTTAATATTGATAACTTAGAGATTTTTAAGGCCGTGGTAGCAGCCGCGAAGAGTAAGAAATCACCTGTTTTAGTCGAAGTCAGCAAGGGCGAGGTCGATTTTTGGGGCCATGCTAATATTGTCGATATGGTTGCTAATGCTCGCGATGAAGGAGTTGAGATCTATATTAATCTGGATCATTCACCAAGTGTGGAGGAGGCAAAAAAGGGTGTTGAGGCTGGCTTTGAGCTGATTCACCTTGATGTTACCGACAAAGGCAAGACTAGCTACGATGAGATTCTCAAGATGACAAAAGAGTTTGTGCCGTACGCACACGAGCATGGCTGTTTGGTCGAGGGAGAGCTGGAGTATTTTGCCGGTAGCTCAAATGTACACACCGAGACAATTGACTACGAAGAGATCAAAAAGCATTTCACCGATCCAGAGGTAGCGGTCAAATTTGTGGCCGAGACGGGTATCGACACTTTCGCTGCTTCAATTGGTAATCTGCATGGCCTCTATCCGGTGCCAAAAAAGCTTGATATCGAGTTGCTCAAACACATTAGAGCAGCGCTCGACTGCTACATTAGCTTGCACGGTGGCTCGGGTACTCCAGCTCATTTCTTTGAGGAAGCTGTCAAAGTTGGTGTTAGTAAGATTAATATCAACTCTGAGATGCGCAAGGCTTTTCGTAGTGGGCTAGAGCAAGCACTCAAAGATAATCCCAAGGAATTCGCCGTGCCCAAGCTCGAGGGGCCAGTCATTGAAGATATTCAAAAAGTTGTCGAGGACCACATGGATACCTTCGGCTCAAGCGGTAAGTCGGCCTAAATCTATATAAAACATTTTGCGACATTGACCCTATATATTGCAGGTAGTATTCAATACGTCTGCCGAGCTCGTTTGGTCAACGGTAAGTCGGCTCATAAATAATAGATGAGCTTATTGGCCTGAGGCTTTTATCGGCTATGCGAAGTCTGTGGTTGGTGGGTGTTCGAGTCTGCAAAAAATATATTAAGTGGGGCAATATTGCCTTGACAAATAGATAAATTAATGTAAAATATTATTTGTTCA
>CAZCIH010000044.1:0-7083 GCA_964498855.1 uncultured Candidatus Saccharibacteria bacterium
TGAAAAGCGTGTTGAAATTGGCCTAACCTATATTCAGGGGGTTGGTCTATCGACTAGTCATAAGATTTTAGCTTCTCTTAAAATTAATCCTGATACTCGTGTTAAAGACTTGACCGAGCAAGAATTGGCCCAAATTCGAGAGTTTATTGATAAAAATTTCCAGGTAGAAGCCGATCTGACTCGTCAAGTCAGCCTAAATATCAAACGATTACGTGAGATCGGTGCTTATCGTGGTTTGCGTCACAAAGCTGGCTTACCTGCTCGTGGTCAGCGCACAAAGACGAATGCACGGACTAAGCGAGGTAGACGCAAAACGGCTGGTAGTGGTAAGAAAAAAGCTGCAGCAAAGACTTAATATTAGCTAATTAGGTAAACAATGGCAAAAGTAGCAACAAAATCAACTCGTCGACGTAAGATCAAACGCAATCTACCTAAAGGTCAGGTTCATATTCAGTCGACATTCAATAATACCATTATTTCAATCACTGACGAATCTGGTAACGTGGTAGCTTGGGCAAGCTCTGGTTCGGCTGGGTTTAAAGGTTCGCGCAAGAGTACTCCATATGCAGCTCAAATTGCTGCTGAGAAGGCAATTACTACGGCTAAAGATTTTGGCTTGGCTAAGGTTGACGTGATCGTACGAGGGATTGGTAGTGGTCGCGAGTCAGCTATACGTGCTCTCCAAGCATCGGGAATTGCTGTATCTTCAATTAAAGATATCACCGGCGTACCTCACAATGGTTGTCGTCCACGAAAGCCGAGGAGAGTCTAATGGCTAGGAATCTAACACCTGTAGTAAAACTATCACGTCGCGAGGGGACTCAGCTTCACCCTAAGGCGGTGAAAGGTATGACTCGCCGTAGCTATGCTCCTGGGGATCATGGCCAATCTCGACGTTCCAAGCCGTCTGATTACGCCATTCAGCTTCGTGAGAAGCAAAAGGTAAAGCGCTTGTATGGGGTGCTAGAGAAACAATTTCGACGCTATGTCCGCGAGGCTGAGCGACTGGAAGGAGTAAGCGGTGAGAATTTGCTTCAGCTTCTTGAGCGCCGTTTAGATAACACTGTTTATCGTCTTGGTATTGCTCCATCACGTCAAAGTGCTCGTCAGCTCGTTAGCCATGCCCATATTCGTCTTAATGGCAAAAAGGTTAATATTCCCTCAATTAGCGTTAAAGTGGGTGATGAAATTAGCATCCGTGAGGCTAGCTTAAAAAATGCATACTTTAAGACTATCACTGAACAGCTCAAATCTGATACCTCGGCTCGCCCTAGTTGGCTGTCGTTTGATACCAAAAAAATGACAGCCAAAGTTACCAGCTTGCCATTGCGTGCTGAGCAGGATCAAGATATTGCCGAACAATTAATTATTGAATTTTATTCACGCTAGTAAAAATAAGGAGTTTATAAAGTGCTATACGACATCAATTTACCAGAATTAAAAGAGATCAACAGCGAAGGGAATGCTGCCTCATTTGCGGTTGAGCCACTTTATCCGGGCTATGGCATGACGCTGGGAAACTCGATTCGTCGAGTGTTGCTCTCAAGTTTAGCCGGTGCGGCTGTAACGGCAGTTAAAATTGAAGGCGTTAGCCATGAGTTCTCAACTATTAAGGGTGTGCGTGAAGATGTAGTTGAAATTATTCTCAACCTCAAGCAATTACGCCTGAAGTATTTTGGTGATGAGCCAGCTCATATCACTCTGGGTAAGAGTGGATCGGGAGCAGTTAAAGCATCTGATATTAAGCCACAAGGTGGGGTTGAAATCATTAATCCAGACCTCGAGATAGCAAATCTAGATTCATCAAAATCAAAGATCGAGATGGAGATACGAATCGAACAGGGGCGTGGTTACGTGCCTGTAGAAAATCGTACGGCTGAGAAACTACCAGTTGGCTATATCGCTGTTGATGCAATTTACACACCGATTAAGCGAGTCCGATACAATGTTGAAAATACCCGTGTTGGTCAGATGACAGATTTGGATCGCTTAGTACTTGAGGTGGAGACTGATGGTACTATCACCCCAGCTGAGGCAATCACTCAGGCAGCAGAAATATTGGTTGGTCACTTCCAAGTTCTTGCTGGTCATGATGTAGTTAGCGTTGGTAGTGAGGGTATTATCACAGCTGAGGCAAAGGCAGATGATGATATTGCAGCTATCATGATAGATGAAGTAAATTTCAGTCCACGCACGACAAACGCTTTATTAAACAATAATATCAAGACTATTAAGGATGTTACGGAGCTTTCTAATGCTGAGCTAAAGGATTTGAAGGGCTTCGGTCAGCGAGCTTACGAAGAAGTTCTTGCCAAGCTTGATGAACTAGGGATCGCACGAGAGGAATAATATGCATCGTCACGCCTACAAGTCACGTAAATTATCTAAAGCTGCCGGACCACGCAGAGCTCTTTTACGTGGTTTGGTTGACTCGTTGATATTGTATGAGAGAATTGAAACTACCGAAGCTCGAGCTCGCGAAATTGCTCCCTTGACCGAAAAGTTGATCACTAAGGCAAAGAAGCAGGATTTGCATAATTATCGTCAGATATTGGCGAGTGTTAGCTCACCAGTAGCTGGGCAGAAGTTATACTACGAGCTAGCAGAAGCTTTTGAAGGTCGAGAAGGGGGATACACTCGTATCATCAAAACTGGTAATCGTCGTGGTGATAATGCACCGATGGCAGTGGTGGAATTAATCTTGCCAGAAGATTTCAATAAGGCTAAGGTAGCTTCTAATGCCAAGCAGACAGAGTCTAAGCCAAGTAATAAGACTACAGAAAAGAAATCAGACAAGGATAAGTCTAAACCGACAAGTTCACAGAAAGCCAAGAAGACCAAGTCAGTAGAGGAAAAATCATGAAGCAAAAGACGTTCAGTTTAAAAACTCAAGATGCCGAGGCAAATTGGCTATTAATCGATGCTGACGGTCAGACCTTGGGTCGGCTAGCGAGCGTGATCGCAGTCAAGTTAATGGGTAAGGATAAGCCTAATTACACACCCCATGTTGTTTGTGGCGATAAAGTGGTCGTAATAAACTCCTCAAAGATTAAAGTCACCGGCAAAAAAATGACCGACAAAATTTACTATCATCATACTGGCTACCCTGGTGGCATCAAATCTATTGCTCTGAAGGATAAATTGATAAAAGATCCTAACTCGGTTTTATTCCACGCTGTAGCTGGTATGTTACCAAAGAACAAACTATCACGTGAGATGATGAAAAATTTAAAAATATTCCCACTTGCAGAGCATACTCATACTGCTCAAACTCCAAAAACAGTTAAGGTTGAGGTTTAATATAATGGCAGAAGAGAAGAAAACAACCAAAAAAGAGCATTTCTACGGTGCTGTCGGTCGTCGCAAGAGTGCTGTGGCGACTGTACGATTGACCAAGGGTAAGGGTGTAATCAGGATCAATGAGTTACCGGCAGAAGAATATTTGAACAATAAAACTCTACTTGATACGGTCGGCAAGCCACTTGCTCTAGTTGGTCATAATAAGGACCTGGATGCAAATATTAAGGTGTCTGGTGGTGGAAAACGGGGTCAAGCTGATGCGATCAGCTTAAGCATAGCCCGAGCCCTAATTGAGATGAGTGAAGATTTTCGCACCAGTCTGAAACGAGCTGGTCTTCTAACGCGAGATCCGCGCGAAAAAGAGCGCAAGAAATATGGCCTTAAAAAGGCTCGCAAGGCTCCACAATTTAGCAAGCGTTAGAGAATATTGAGCATTGCTCCTTAGGCAGAGCGTTTTCCTAATGGTATTCCATGGAGAACAGTCTCTGCCTGATTTTAGTTTCATTTTTTTGTATATCCTTCTGATCTATTTAATACTGAATTGTATTAGTATCCCAATCGCGAAGCAAAAGCGTTATAATAAAGCTACAATATGTTTTCAAATGATAGCCAATTGAAGAAGGTAGCTTTGGCTTGTTTGGCGCTAATATTATTTGGCGTGGTGGCTTTTAGTTTGACTGAAAAAGTCAGCCCACCAGAGGCGCTTTATGATACTGCTTATATTGTGTTGACTCATCACGATAACTTTCATATTGAGAGTACTGGTGGGCGAATAACCGTAATTATTCTGGTTTTAGTCAGCTTAATTCTTGTGGTCTATTTACTCAAGTGGCTTGCAGAGTATATGATGGGATTGGGCGATGGATTAAAAAGGCATCAAGTGAAGAGTAAGATAGCAAAATTAGATAATCATTATATTGTATGTGGGCTGGGGCGAGTCGGTAGCCAGGTTGCCGATGAGCTAGCGACCGAGAAAGTACCATTTGTAGCAGTTGATCGTGACGAAGAGAAGGTCAAGGCGGCGATTACTAAGGGGTATATTGCTTTTGTTGGTGATAGCACCGATGAGGAAATTCTTAAATCGGCTGCCGTTGAACGGGCTCGTGGCTTAGTGGCAGCGTTGGGGGAAGACTCTCATAATCTTTTTGTCACCTTGGCAGCTCGTCAGCTTAATAGCTCGGTGTATATTGTGGCACGATCGAATCGTGAGGAAAACAAACAACGCCTGGTTCGAGCCGGGGCTGATCGGATTGCTATGCCATATCAGATTGGTGGCTATCACATGGCAACGATGACTGTGCGTCCGCACGTAGTTGATTTTTTGGATGTATTAAGTGGCAATAAAAGTGAAGATTTGCAAATCGAAGAGCTTGAACTACCTCGACAGTCACGCCTAGTCGGCGAAAAGCTATCTTCACTAGCAAGGCATAAGATTGGTGCCACCGTACTTGCGATTAATAGTAATGATGGAGAAAGCAAGGTCAATCCAAATGGTGAGGAGAGGCTGTACGGCGGTGATAAGCTAATCATTATGGGGACGAGGCAGCAGCTCAATCAGATTACTGAGATATTGTAATGGGGCAGTGGCTTGAGCTTTTGGTTGAACCTTCTCAGGGCGGCCAGAGGCTTGACCAGCTTTTGTCAACTCATTTTCATCAGCTGTCTAGGGCTGGTTGGCAAAAGCAAATTAAGTCTAGTTTTGTTTTAGTTGACAATCAGCCAGTGCGATCGAGTCATCGTGTCTCACCTGGAGAACAGGTGATGGCTAAGCTTCCAGATTTAGCTCAAACGAGCTTGATAAAGCCTGATACTAAGATCCAGGTGCTGTATCAGGACGATGATGTTATCGTCCTAAATAAGCCAGCAGGCCTAATTGTTCATCCGAGTTTGACTAATACCAGTCCTAGTGTAGCAGCATATTTCAGATCGATGATTGATGATGCAGATGAGGAGCGACCAGGTGTGGTTCATCGGCTCGACAAGGATACATCTGGCGTAATGATACTGGCTCGCCATCAGCTGGCAAAAAAGTATTTACTTAATCAGTTTAAGAATCATCTGGTAGGTAAAAGTTATTTGACGTTAGTTTGGGGTCATTTGAAAAAGCCACAGGCGACGATTGATCTACCAATTGGGCGACATACGGTCAGACGAACCAGTATGAAGGTGACTTCTTCTGGTAAATCTGCTCTTAGTCACTATCAGGTAGAGCGTGAATATGATAGAGTTAGCTTAGTACGCGTAAAAATAGAAACAGGTCGGACGCATCAAATTCGAGTGCATTTCGCGCATCTTGGTCATCCGGTAGTTGGCGATCGTACTTATGGTCGTAGGCCAATGCCAGTTGGCCTGCATCGGCAGTTTTTACATGCCGAAGAAATTTCTTTACAACTTCCTGGTGGTCAAAAAATGACATTTACTGCTCCTCTAGCAAATGATTTGGAGGATTATCTGAGCCGATTATGATCGATCAATTACCAATAAATACCAATACCAAAGGACAGCTCGAAGCGATTATTCGCTCACCGAGTCATGCCTATTTACTAACAGGCCCAAGCCATAGCGGTAAAAAGAATGCTGCACTTGCTGTAGCTACTGAGCTAGCTCGACCTTTTTTGGATGCGAAGGATTTGGCAAGGGTTTCGCGTGGTCAACACGAGCATATTAATTTATTAGCTCCCGAGGAAGGTAAGAGTATTAAAATTAGCCAGGTTAAAGATCTTATCTATGGCTTAAGTCTTAAGACCTTTTCTGATCAGATGCCACGCTTTGTAATTATAGAAGATGCCCATTTGCTGACCACGCCAGCGGCTAATGCCTTGCTAAAAATTCTCGAGGAGCCACCTGAGGGGACAATATTTTTCTTGCTGGCCACAAGTATTTCGCAGGTGCTACCAACAATTGCCTCGCGATGTGTTCCAGTAGTTTTTCTACCTCCGGCCCAGGCTGATATTAAGACAAAGATAGCTAAAGATACCAACACCCGGCGTTCCGAAGATATCATTGAGCTGGCAGCTGGTCATCCATCTCTAGCTATTAGCCTCGCCAAAGACAGTGATCTGCTGAAAAAATATCAATCAGCCCGGGACTTGGCAAGAGACTTTCGCGGTGGGTCCTTGACTGCTCGGTTTAAAATAGCACGAGATGTTAGTAATGAATCTGAGACAGGTCTATTGTTAAATGCACTCATATCACAGCAGCGTCAGGAGTTTTTAAATACGGCTAGTGGTAGCCAAATAATCGAGCGTTTACTCTCTTTAGAGCATTGCATCGAACACAATGTTAGTCCGCGACTCGTATTAGAGCAACTCGCTCTGGAGCTATCAAGATGATTCTGGAGGTTGTATTGTTCATTATTTTTACTCAGTTGACTTATCGTTTGGTGACATTACAGGGGGGTACTTTTTTTGCCGTACTGGCTAGTGATTTTGGCTCAAGTCCGATTACCCATGATGAGCGCTTGGAGAAGTTAGAAGAGGTGGCAAAGCGATATTATGAAGAGAAAAAATTCTTAGCCGCCGAAAAGGCATACCTAAAAGTATTAAAACTTGATCATCGTAATCTGACAGCCTATAGTCGATTAGGATTCATCTATACCCAGATGGGTAATTCGGCTGATGCTATTGAGTGTTTTAAAATTGTGATTGAGCAAAAGCCGAGTGCAGCTGCGTATCACAATCTAGCGATGGCGTATTTCAAGGAGCGTGAGTTTAAAAATTCAGCTTTGAACCTAGAAAAAGCTTTAGAGATCGAACCAACGCAAGTCAGGTTAATAAACCTGGC
>CAZCIH010000045.1:0-6763 GCA_964498855.1 uncultured Candidatus Saccharibacteria bacterium
CTGAAGCCAGTGAAGTAATATCTGAAAAATTCAGCGAGGCCGAGTCAACGCCCGAAACTCCAGACGCCCCGCCATTAATCCCAGAGGTTTTCGTAAAGAAATAGGCTGGGTCGGGTTGACCAGAATTCGTATAAACTATCATGGGATTAGTAGTTGAGGTGTGATCAAATTTCAAATTGGTAGGCAAATCAATAGTATAACGCTCATACGGTATAACATCATGAACCGTCGTAACAGTTGATTTCATAAGCTTATAGACTCGCAAACATGACTGTGCGGTCGCTAAACCTGAAGGGCTACAATTATTATCAAACTCAACTGCTTCTCCAAAGATCGCCCAGCCAGACGGTATTGAGCTTGGTATTAAATAAGCCTCATTGTCATTTTGGTTGGCTTGCTGGCTTCCGGCTGGCCCCAAGCCACTCCGAGCCTCGTTGACAACCGTGCGAATATCATTGACCGTTTTTTGTACCGAAGTTTCAAAAAGTACACTATTGCGTGAGCCTAGTGTGGCAATTGCTGCTACTACCAATAATCCAGAAATAGCCAGCACTATCATCACCTCAATCAAGGTGACGCCTGCGGGTACTTCTAGATGCTTTTTATTTTGTCGAATCGGCATTAAATCCGTTAATCCTTATGCTCAATTATACACGATTATAATATGATTGTGCACACTTCAAATGAGTTTTGTCACATACCAGCTCACCAATCGCTCACCCCAGAAGAGCCCCAAATACATCCCCAGTATCAGAAAGGGGCCAAACGGTATCAAGTCCTTTCTGGTGCGTAAGCCAGTGGCAATCAATGTTAATGAGACAATCGCTGCAATATTGAAAGCTAAAAAAACGGCCACAAGCAATTGGCTAGGTGATAGCATCAATCCCATAATAAGAGCCACTCTAATATCACCATCCCCCATCCATTTACCATCCGAGAGTTGCCAGAGGAAGAAGAAAAAACCAGCAAATATCACCGCTGCAATCAGACGCCACCAAATGGTCGTTTGGCCAGTCAGCGCAACTAATCCAATCACGTATGCCACCCCTAGGCCAATGGCCGGCAAAGTGAAGCGGTCTGGCAATATCATCCATTTGTAGTCATAAACCGCCGCTGAAATCATCAAAACAGTCACAAGTAGCCAAATGATGAGAGAAAATAGCTGGAAGTTCACCAGCGGTAAGAAATAGGCAGCAATGCAAATGAAAGTAAACCCAGTCGCAAGCTCAACGATCGGATATTGCCAGGAAATCGGCTTTTTGCAGTAACGACAACGCCCTCTGAGCAATAAAAAGCTTATGACAGGTATCAGATCTAGTGCCGAGAGCTGATGTTGGCAATGAGGGCAAATCGAGCGACCACGGCTAATCTTTTTCTCCTGGTGTGTACGCCAAACCCAAGCATTAATAAAGCTACCGGCCAATAAGCCCAGTCCGCCAAAGATTATCTCAAGTATGATGATTTGACTCGTCAGATCCATCTTGCTACCAATACCTAGCGAATTTTATAAGCATAACTATATTATCGTCATAAATGCCTCAAGTGGCAACTATTTACTTCCTCAAGTGAGGCTTCTGAGACATCAAGGATGTATTTTGCTCTTACGAAAATTGATTTTATATATCAACATCACTGCACATATTTATAAAAAAACACAAACTTCTCACATATATATAGCTAAATGTTTCATATTGCAAAATTTTGCGTGAAAGTATCATTTGTCTCGAGGCAAACACTGAGAGAAAATTCCTTATCACTACTACGCTGATAAGATATCCTGCCCCAGCTACTCGAGCTACAGCCCGCTGGAGCCGATTGCACAAATTGATAAGCACTATTGCTAGAAGGATCCGTACCAATCTTAGCCGGGTCATAGTATCCACCAGTCACGATCTTACTAGAATTACTAATAGCACCGCCAGAGATCACGATACTCTGGCTAGCATCATCACAAGCAGCACCTGAGGATATAATCGCCGTACTCGGCAGACAGCCCTCATGAGCACTTGCATAAGCCTTAAAGGCGATCCCGGTATTGTATAGGTCACTTTTGCGCTGAGCATCACGCATCATGCGCTTAGCGAGAGGTATGGTCACAAAAGCAATGGTAGATATAACTACTCCAATCGCAAGGACTATGATAATCTCAACTAATGTAAAGCCTCTTTGTCTAAAGATTCTCACTGAATTCTCCTGATTCTAAACAGATTTTTATTTTATAGCTACGGTCATTTATTCGCTCATAGTAAATATAATTAAGAGTTGACGGGTCACAGTCGGTCGAAACCGAGCCGACGTTGACGTTATAGTGTCCACCTTCTGGGGTAACAGGAATCGAAGCTGCATCAGCAGAATCATTCCTCGAAGCAACCTGCAGTTCAGACGGGGTGCTAGGCAAGATGCCGTGATTTTCACTCGTCCAGGAGCCAATGTTTTGATTGATTTTAGACAAATCAGCTTTGCGCTGAGCATCACGCTTACTACGCTGAGCGGTAGAAAAAGCCAGAAATGACATTATCATAATCAACCCAGCAATAGCCAGTACAAAGATTATCTCAATAATAGTAAAGCCTGATGTTTTTCTGGTGGTTAGCATTAATATAAGTTCTTATGCTCTAGTATTATATCATAAGTATTTAAAAGTGTGCCTATACTAAAAAAGACCCCGAAGGGTCTTTTTTGGTTTAAAGGATGTTACTGTTTTCTAGTGTAATTACCTGCTTCTAGACATATCCTAACCTCATATTTTCTGTTGCTACCCACAGAACCAACCGATGCATAAGCGATACCAGCAGGCACATTACCTGAAGCATTCGGGATCTGAACATTACTACCACCCGAAGTAGCACAAGGAGGTATAGATGCAGCACCTGCATTTGTAGTGTAAGAGGCACCAAAAGGATCGGCCATAGTTCTGACTCCACTACCTTGATCCAGCTTTAGGTAACTCGTGGTACCAGTAGCAAACGCTAACCACTCAGTTGCAAGGGGATAATCAGCATCATGATTCGAAGCCCAATTTTCCAACTGAGCGGCAATTTTATCCAAGTCTGCCTTTCTTTGAGTATCACGTCTACTCCTTTGCGCACCCGCTACAGCTAAGAACACAATTATCAAGATTAAAGCCGCAATCGCCAGCACAATCACGATTTCAATCAAGGTGAAACCTTTTTTAGTTTTAATTGACATTTTTTATAACCCTCCTTAGGTTTTATATTTATACTACGATGTATAAAGCGATGTATAAGCGCTTACGCTTAGTGTATTACGCTTACGCTGTCATGTCAAACAATTTTATTGCTCTATTATTATGGTATTCGACAGAATTAGTATTACTGCCCAGTGCCACTAGTGCCAGTGCCAGATGCACCAGTCTGCTGACTACTGCCCGAGCCACCGATACTCTTACCATCGCCAATACCGCCACCGACTAATGAATATACTGGATACAAAATGGCGATGATGATGAAAAATACCATAAAGCCGAGCACTATCATTAAGATCGGCTCAATAATAGTCGAGATATTCTTGACCGTCTGATCGACCTCATCCTCATAGAAGCTAGCGACCTTATCGAGCATCTCTGAGAGCGTACCAGAGTCCTCACCGATCTTGATCATCTGTGGCACGAGATGGAGGAAATACTCATTATTCGACAAAGATGCCGAGAGCGCCTTACCTCCCTTCACTTGAGTTGCAGCATGGTCTATGATTTCTTTGATAATCAGATTATTAACCGCCTCGGAGCAAATCACCAGAGCCTCAAGCAATGGCACACCCGAAGCGACCAGTGAGCCTAAAGTGCGCGTAAACCGAGCCATGTAGACTTTGCGAAAGAGTGTCTTGAAGGCCGGCATATTGAGCTTGAAGCGATCCATATTGCGCCGACCATTAGGTGTCTTGGCATAAGCCCTGATACCAAATACCGCAGCAACCAGGACGGCTAAAGTCAGCCACCAGAATTTTGTTGTAAACTGTTGGATTACAATGAGAGCCGAGGTTAGTGGTGGCAATGTCTTGTCAAGCTCCTTATAGAGCTGGGCAATCTGAGGCAAGACACTGACGAGCATAAACATCAGCACACCAATAATCACTAGCAAGACCAACGCCGGATAGATGAGCGCACCACGCACCTTGGAGATGATGGCCATTTCCTTTTCCTGCTGATCGGCCAGACGCTCGAGTGTCTTATCTAGAGTACCCGAGGCCTCTCCAGCTGCCACCAGGCTAATATAAGTGCGGTTGAAAACCTCGGGGAATTGAGCGAAGGCATCTGATAGCGAAGTACCGCCCTCGACCGAGCCTTTGATCCGCTCTAGGATACCCTTGAATTTCTTACTCTGGACTTGCTCTGAAGCGGTCGAGAGAGCTTGAATGATTGGCAAGCCAGCCTTGACCAGAGTTGCCAGCTGACGAGTAAAAATCACCCTGTCTTTACCACTCACCCGACTTAAGCTCGAGACTTTTATGCCGGCTATAGTCTGCTGATCCTTTGCCACAAACTTTATCGGGAAAAGATTTTTCTCGATTAGAAGCCGGCCAGCCGATGATTCGCTATCGGCCGCGATTGTACCTTTGACAACCTTACCAGTCTCCTTCTCGCGAGCAGTGTAAATAAAATCTATCATCTATCGACCAACTACTTCCTCATCATACGATCAAGCTCTTCGATATCAATGGCATAGTTCTTGGCTTCTTCGTAGCTAATCTTGCCCTCGTGAATGAGTGACACCAAGGTCTTGTCCATCGATTGCATACCATGCTCGGCACCAGTCTGAATGACCGCGTCAAGCTGATGAGTCTTACTTTCACGAACGATATTACGCACCGCTGGAGTGACCACCAAAATCTCCGCTGCAGCAATTCGTCCACCGCCCACCATCGGTATCAAACGCTGTGAGACAATCCCTTGCAACACGCCAGCAAGCTGGACGCGAATCTGTTGCTGTTGGTGTGGTGGGAAAACATCAATCATACGGTCGACCGACTGAGCGGCACTATTGGTGTGCAAAGTGGCCAGTACCAGGTGACCAGTCTCAGCGATAGTGATGGCCGTAGCGATAGTCTCAAGGTCACGCATCTCACCGATCAGTACAACATCCGGGTCTTCACGCAATGCACTACGCAGAGCTGTACCGAAGCTTGGCGTATCGAAGTGCACTTCACGCTGAACCACAATCGAACTTTTGTGATGATGCTGATACTCAATCGGGTCTTCAATGGTGATGATATGCAAGGCCTTATTGGAATTAATCAAATCAATCATAGCTGCAAGCGTGGTACTCTTACCCGATCCAGTCGGACCAGTCACTAGCACCAAACCACGGGGATAATCAGTCATCGAGCTAACTACCTTGGGCATACCGAGCTCATCAAGAGTACGAATTTTAGTCGGAATCAGACGTAGAGCGGCAGCTAAGTTACTTTTTTCATGAAATGCATTAACTCTAAAACGACCCAGATCGCCATAGGCAAAAGAAAAATCGAGCTCTTTATCACGGATAAGGATTTGCTTTTGATCATTATCAAGTAAGGCATACACCAGTGTCTCAATGTCTTTTTCGGTCAAAGACTTACCATCCTCGACGGCCTTAAGTGCGCCATCAATCCTAAGCATCGGTGGTAAGCCAACTTGCAAGTGCAAGTCCGAGGCATCACGCTTGATTACTTGGTCTAAAAATGGTTCGATTCTGAGACTTTTTCCAGCTTCCACTTGTTTTCTACCCTCTTAAATAATTACCTAATAATCACTAGCCACCCGAGCAACTTCCTCGATTGTAGTTTGGCCAGTCAAGACTTTGAGCAGGCCATCCTGCTGCATCGTCAGCATGCCATCTTTTTGTGCCTGACGCTGAATATCAGTGGTAGTGGCATGAGCTACCAATAGCTTCTCCATGGCGTCGTTCATCGCAAAGACTTCATATATACCGGTGCGGCCTTTGTAGCCATTCATGCAAGCCTTACAGCCCTCACCCTTGTATAAAGTATAAGCGTTTTGGTTATAAATTGGCAAATTATCATAGCCCAATTCCTCAGCTTTGGCCTTTGCTTCTGCTTCTGACTTGGGCAATATTTCCTGGAGAGCTTTGTTGATCATCTGGGTGGCCGATTGGCTGGACTGAAAAGCTTTTTTGCAAGACTCACAGACTTTTCGTACAAGCCTCTGTCCAATCACAGTATTAACAGTCGAGGCGATCAGAAATGGCTCCACCTTCATATCAAGCAGTCTAGGCAAAACACCGGAGGCAGAATTGGTGTGCAAGGTCGATAGCACAATGTGGCCAGTTAGAGCGGCTTGGACGGCTAAATCAGCCGTCTCCTGATCACGAATCTCCCCCACCATCACGACATTAGGATCTTGTCGCAAAACCGAGCGCAGGCCCGAGGCAAAGGTCAAGCCAACAGCAGGATTGATTTGGATCTGATTGATACCATCCATCTTGTACTCAACCGGATCTTCGAGCGTGACAATATTAAGACTTACATCCTTGATTTCCTGTATGACAGCATAAAGTGTGGTACTCTTACCCGATCCAGTCGGTCCGGTAGAGAGGATCATGCCGTGTGGCTTCTTCATGCCTTCTTGGATTAAACGATATGACCGCCCCTTAAAGCCCAGCGCATCAAGATTAATTAATGAGTCAGACTTATCAAGAATACGAATCACCACCTGCTCGCCATAGGTAATCGGCGCGATAGCAATACGCAAATCAACCTCACGTCGATTGACTATGTATTCTGCTTGTCCATCTTGAGGGATACG
>CAZCIH010000046.1:0-4068 GCA_964498855.1 uncultured Candidatus Saccharibacteria bacterium
TCTTGAAAAGAAAACGATTATAATAATACTAAATTAATAAACCTTAGTCGAGCCAGATTTAGATAGTATACCAAGCCATATAAAAGCACAGGATACCGATTGTTATCATGGCTGGCACGATGACAAAGAGATTGAAATAATAATAGGCTGGGGTTGGTTTATTCCAACTGTTCTGCTTGCGCTTTGGTAGTTTTTTGTAGTTCTTTTTGGCTTGCTCATAGATTGGTTTGGCACTAAACATCAGCCACACACCGCTCAAGAGCAACAAACAGCCCAATCCTAAAACGCCAAAAGGTATATTCATGGCTGCTAGCATGGCGAACCAAGCCAAAAAGGCCAAGAAAATTGCTAAAGTTACACGATATGATTTTTCCATTTTATACTCCTTTATTTGTTATAATTACCTGATAAATAATCATGCAAATGGTTTGTTAAATACTCTCTTCTGAGCTTAGTTGCTGCATATTCCTCGCTCACTCCCAGCTTAACATTTGGGTTCAAAATACCAAGTGGGTCAAAAATCTGTTTAACTTCGGTGAATAGATTATAGACCTCGGCTCCATACAGTCTCTTAAGATAAGGGCTGCGCAAAATACCGTCATTATTCTGACCACTAGTACTGCCACCCAGCTTGATAACCATTTTGTAAAATTCATCTGCCAAATCAAATATCCTCCCTCTGTCCTTAGCACTCGACAAATTCATAAATGGCTGAATATGAAAATTAGCATCCCCGGCATGCCCCCAAACTGCTATGTCTAGCTTATATTTCCTGAGCAATCCATATGCTTCCTCAAGAAATTGCGGAGTTCGATCGATTGGTACAATACAATCTTCGATAATGGGGAGGGCTTTTTTTAGGCCACCCTTCATCCAGACTGCCATAGCCGCGCCTCTTTGAATTTTCCAGAGTGCGTCTTGCTCCTCATGATCGGTAGCATATCTCGAATCGTAAGTGTAGCGTTTGAATATAGTAGCGACACGCTTGGCTTTTTTATCCCGTTGGCGAGCCTTGCCATCATCAAACTCGACCAATAATGCTACCTGTGGCAACTTATCTGGTACTAAGCCTTCGATTTGTCCAGGTGTGTTCTTGCGCAGATAGTCAAGCATATGATGATCAACCATCTCCAGCGCACTAGGATTAAGCGGTATGATCGACTGAATCGCTTCAGATGCCTTTTCGATTGAATCGAAAAATCCCACTAATAATATAGTATCGGGATTCCATGGCTCATGACGAAATGTAATCTCACTCACCACCCCCAGAGTGCCTTGAGACCCAACAAAAAGCTGTGACAAATCAAATGAACCATCACGCCCCTTAATATCCCATAAGTCATAGCCGGTCGCATTTTTACTAACCTGCGGTTCAGCACCAGCTAGCAAAGCACTATTCTGGGTGAGTAGATTATCGAGTGCACGGTAAATATGGCCTTCAAAGTCATTCTGATGTTTTTTCTGTATCAGCTCTTTTTTATTAAGACGTCGAGTACTAATCACATCACCATTGCTCAATACCACACGTATCCCATCAACATAGTCTCTTGTACTGCCATATTTGATCGATTTTACACCAGCCGAGTTGTTTGCCACCGCCCCACCAACGGTACAGAAATCAATACTGGCTGGATAAGGTGGTAAAAATCGGCCATGACTCTTCAAAATACCCTGTAGATGAGCATAGATCATACCAGGACTAACCGTAACCGTTTCCTTGGTGATATTCACCAGATTCTTCATATGTGCTGGAAAAACTAAAACCACACCATCTCCAAGTGCGGCACCGCCCTGGTCAGTCCCTTTGCCCCGAGCCGTTATACCTACCACCTCGCCAGCTCGAGCTTTTTCATCAAAATATTTAATGGTTAAGACTAGATCGCGCTCACTCCTAGGATAGATTATTAAGCCAGGCTCAATCGTAAAGATACTACCATCGGTCGAGAAAAAGTCTCGGGCTTGTTGATCTGCCGACACTTCCCCAACCAATAAGCTTGAGAGCTCACGAGCAATTTGTTTCATATCAATAGCATAACAAGTTTGAGGCTGATAATAAAGCTTACGGTATAGTTGGAATCACATCATCAGGATCGAAGCGTGCATCCCACCAGCCATAGCGTGTCCGCCAAGGATCTACCTTATACTTACCGACGTAACCCAAGAATGCCATTCCCATATACTTACTTGCAGTACGTGGAGATTTTGTAGCATCCATCATATATCTATGTCGATCCACCAAAGCTAGTGATTCATCCTTAGTGAGGTTAGTTTTAGACTGAGAACTAGGACCAATCTCGCCATAGTAAAATGGCATATCAAATCCTTTGTATTTCTTCCATCGATCTAGCTGTGTTGAGAGCGTCGTTTCAAAGTCATTTGAAGTACCATTATCTATCAGGCCAGATACGGTTGGTCCACCATAATCATGAAAGCTATTAATGCCTACGAGCGGTGCTGTCGCTCTAATCCACTCATCATTGTGACAGAGACGTATTCTAGCTTTAGGATCAGTGTATTCTGGACAGATAGCTGCATTTTCCTGTTCATAATTGTAAGTATCTACCAGCGAACCAGAGGCATAGGTAATCGGCGTGCTACTACCCGCCTTATCCTTAACCATCTGGTGCATTTTTACCCAGTTTGACCCAATTCCACCAGCATATGAAGTATTACCATAGCCTGTCTTCTCACTTGGCTTCCATTCGGAAGTATAATTCATGGTCGCGCCTTCCTGGAACATTACTGCCTGTTTGGTCGACCCCCATCTCAAGTCTGCTTCATTGTAATCTTCCCATACAATCTTCTCTTTGGGCAAGTAAAGACGGAGAATATCATAAAGCTCCTGCATGTAGCCAGCTAGTTTGCCATTACTAAAGTTGGGCCAGTGACATGGACTTTGAACACCATTAAAGTATCCTGGTGATGGACAGGCGCCTATACTGGCTGGCCAATCGTACAACACCAGATCTTTGACGCCATGCTGTGATACCGCAAGGGTAGTACAGCGTTTAGCGTCGTAGCTACCCCAAGAAGTTTCATTACCGATATCAAATCCATTGCCACCATAGTTCGAATAGCAACTAGCTTTGAGCTGTTTGAAGAATTTATCAGATTCGGTACTACGATTAGTACCGTGCCAATTTGGTTCCTTTGGTGGCCAAACCCATTGAAGCCCCTGGGAAGTCAATTCAAGGCGATGTCTTGTTTCATCTGCAACATGTCGATCCCAAGTCACTGCCCAACGAATAAATGATGGCTTTTGTCTTTGCATACCAGCTAGGTGATCAGAAGACCAAGTCGCATCATCCCAAATTACATACCCAGTTCCTGGACTACCAGGAGTTGTAACAATAACAGGCTCTGGTGCGCTTATAGTGATAGAAGTAGTCTGGCTTGCAACCAGCCCTGAATCATCAGTGACAGTCAGTTTCACGCCATAGACACCAGCCTTGGCGAAAATATGACTTACTTTCGCTCCCTCACCTGTCACACCATCAGCAAAATCCCATTGATATTTAGTGATCTTGCCATCTGGATCGCTCGACCCCGAGCCGTCGAATGCAATCTCAGCTGGAGCTTTAGCGGTAGTAGGACTAGCACTAGCAGAGGCAACGGGGGGTTTCGGTGGTGGTAAGATCGTGCCATTGAATTCAACTTTTGGACCTCGAGGATAAGAATTGAGCTCATTATCACTTATAGTGATAATTTCTGCTTGGTTATAGCCAAGTGAGTTAAATGTAGAATCACTACTAAACTCACGTACCTTGACCGCACCAGAAACATTGTCTACATCAACTACATACTTACTATTCCCACTCCCCTTTAAAAGCGTACCTTCGCGATAATCAAGAGGCTTAGTTGAGTTAGCTAGTGCGATATCTTCTGAGGTAGCCTGCTTAATCTTTTGCAAGGTGACTGGATTTGGACTCCGAAGTTCATAATCATAGCTCTTAAGAATCGGTGGTACGTCTTGATTCTGCGGGTTAGGTACCGGCTTTTTGGATGCTCTACCCAAGAGCACGTTATTCTCGATTACATAATAATCTTTGCCGTTGCGAATATAGATCC
>CAZCIH010000046.1:4078-6582 GCA_964498855.1 uncultured Candidatus Saccharibacteria bacterium
CCATCATAATGTGTTTTACCGTTACGAATAATAAGACCTTTCTCGGGAAAGTTTGAAGTTATAACTCCAGCTAGTAAAGCCCTCAGGAAATCATAGCTATAGCCCATCGTAAATAAAGTATTTGGATCATCAAATATTTTGCGAGCTTGAATTTTATTTTGAACATTACCGAAGAAATTAAGCGAGAAATTATCTACAACATAAGGAGAGAAGTCATTTCCAAACATAATAGTGCCTTCTCGGAAGGCAATATTTGCTCCTGTCTGCATAGCCAAATCACCCTTGGTAGCATCTTTGACCTGCGACTTACTATAGCCCTGACTAACCAAAACCTTATCGTCTGGCACGAGACGTTTTTGGCTAGCTGCGATTAAATATATCTTGTCATCGGCAGTATTGTTGAGCGTCCCGGCATTATCTCGCACTAGTGTTCCGTCTGGGTGTACTGGTTCGGTGGCAGCAAAGTTGGACATCACGAAAGTCCCAAGCAAAACCAAACCCACAACCACTGCCACCAAGGGAGTGGCACGATATTGGGGTAATTTACTAACTTTCTTTCTTATGTTTGCCAGTGCCAATGATTAAATCAATAATTATGAAATATTGTTATGCTTTAAGTTTGGCTGATACACTACTGTTTGTCAAGAATAGAGAAAAATTGTAATCATTAAGAATAAGGTAGTTGCAGGAAATCATCTATCAAATATCTAAAAGTCTTACATACCTGGTACCGCGAAGAGGACTCGAACCTCCACGGGGTTGCCCCCACTAGCACCTGAAGCTAGCGTGTCTACCAATTCCACCATCGCGGCATATACATTTTCCGAGCTATTATAACGATAATCAGATGATAAATAAACTAATTGATATGCCCCGACGGGACTTCTTTTGATTTCATGTACCAGTTTTGAATATCCCAAAATCGATCACTCGGTTGGACAATTTTTTTGGCAGTCACGCCACGAACGACTCGATTCTGACCATACAAATAATATGGGCTGTAGAGCAAAATGGCCGGTGCATCGGTTGACCAGATCTGGTTGAAACGTACGTATTTGTCAGAACGATACTTTGCATCTTTGGCCAACCTACCGCTCTCGAGCAGTTTATCAGCTTCGGCATTTTTGTAGTTTGATAGATTCAAACCTGGATCATTGATTTGTGAAGAATGCCAAAAGCTATATATATCAGCATCGACACCAATATTTTGACCATAAAGCAAAACATCATAATCACGAGCTCGTATAAAGCGTTGCTGTAAATCAGTCGTGTCTCGAGCCTTGATTATCTCTGACGATACACCCAGCTTGCTCCATTGTTGCTTAACCATCTCTGCCACCTGAGTCATTTCAACCGTATCGATCGTCACTAATCGTATTGGCTTGGATTGAGATAGATTAGCTACCTGTTTGAGTTCAGACTGAGCCTTTGTAAGATCAAAATCAAGCTTAAAATTTTTCAGATTTTCATGCGAGTTAGTCGGAATAACAGGAAAATATGCTGGTGTTGCCTCGTTATTTAGACCACTCTCAATGATTGCAGTCCGATCGGTCGCCAGACTTAATGCTTTGCGCAAATGTATATTGTTGAGCAAGGGTGATTTTAGGTTCAGAAAAAGTCCGACATAGGCAGGCATACTAAACTGATGAATCTTTAGCTCATCAAATTTAGCAGCTTTTTGCGCATCCTCGGCCCGTACTCTTGACAGGCCTGCAACCTGCTTTCTGGCATAACCATCCATTAAGTCATCCGAGCGATCATAGACCACAAAATGGACCTCCTCGATCCGAGGCTTACCAGCAAAATATGACTCATTCTGTTTTAGAACAATCTTATCCGTCTGCCCAGTTAGAGGCTCGAGTTTATACGGGCCAGTGCCGATTGGCTTCTGATTAAACTCAGACTGTCTAAGCGCCGAGGGCTTGGTATTTTCTAAAATATGACGGGGCAAAATACCAACAGTGGTATTATTCAAAAAGCGCGGATAAACTGTCGGTAGAGTCAGCTTAATGGTGTTTTCATTGACTATCTCATACTTTACCCCAGCCCAATTAGCTGCTAGTGGCGAACGAGTGTCCGGGTTCTGTAAAGCAGAAATCGTAAACGCTACATCATAAGCGTCAAACTTCACCCCATCGTGCCAATTAATATTCTTGCGCAAATGAAAAATATAGCTTTTCATATCGGCTGAAACCTGCCAGCTTTCAGCCAAATCTGGCTTAATTTGGCGATTTTGATCAGTCTTTGTGAGGCCGTTGAAAACCAAGCTAGTAATATCATCCTCAGCCGATCTACCAGGTAAGATTGGGTTAATAACACTAACATGACCGACTAATCCTTCGGTATAGATTCCACCTGCCTCCGGCTTGGTCGTTAAATAAAAATGATTGAGCTGATTTATCCCATGCACCACGCCGGTAAGGCTAATCAATGCAATTGCTAGCCAGGCTAAAAACATCGAACGGGCTGGGCCAAGCCGTTGCCAAGCACCAATAACATGACGA
>CAZCIH010000047.1:0-6273 GCA_964498855.1 uncultured Candidatus Saccharibacteria bacterium
ATTGACGAGCCTTGGAGAGAAAAATAAACAGCTTGAGTCTCAGGTACTGGAGCTTAAAAACAGCTGTCGAGTATGCAGGAAATCTCGAATGAAAATGAGATCTTACGCAAACAGGTTGGTTTTAATGCACGTTTGTCGCTTGAGCTGACCCCTGCTCGTGTGGTTGGCTATAGTCCCGATAATGTTCGCAAATATCTTACTATCGATCGAGGTAGTGCTAATGGTATAAAAAAAGGTATGGCAGTAATCTCGGGGGGAGTATTAGTTGGTGAGATTGACGAGGTGAATGATTATAGTGCCAAAGTTTTTCTCATTGATGATCCTGAGTTTCGAATTCGTGGACTTGGTCAAGAGGGTCGAGCTAGCGGGGTTGTTAAGGGTCAGATAGGTGAAGGTTATCAGATGGAAAAGATCGCTCAGAGCGATACTATTAAGCCAGGTGAGACTGTCATCACAGCTGGCTCCGACACCATTCCTCGAGGTATATTGATTGGTCAAGTCGAGACTGTAGATCGTAGTGATAATGCTCTTTTTCAAGTCGCTCATCTTCGCCCGTTAGCAAATATTTCGAAATCAGAAATTGTTTTTGTTGTATTGGGGCAGAAATAATGCGCAGATTTGGCCTTATTCTTTTAATGCTAGCAAGTGTCTTTGCTCAAATTGCTACCTCTAGTATCGGAATATCGAAAAATGCCGGACCAAACTTTCTATTAGTTTTCTTGGTGGTCGCGAGTCTATTTGTAAATTATTCGACTCTGGTTTGGCTGGCGTTAGGCGGCGGGTTTTTACTCGATTTATACAGTGGAAATGATTTTGGTCTCAACATGGCCTTTTATGTATTGCTAGTCATAGCAATAAAAGTAATTTTATCGATGAGTGAATCACCAGCTCGGAATTCATATGTCATTATTGTGATAATTTTTGGTACCATTTTCTACTCGATCTTGATGTCGCTTGGCTTGATCGGTATCGTCGGCCTACATCTGAGCCCCTTGCCTCTTCAGCGTTTAGCTACTGAAATGTTGTATAATACAATACTGGCTTTATTATCGCTCGGCGTAGTTTACTCCTTTATGGGGCGAGATAAGACCTCAAAGACATATAAATTGGGTAAGTTAAAGTGAGTTTGTTTGGAAATTTCAAAGAGGATGCTTTTAGCTTCAAGACTTCGCCAAAAGAAGCAAAGGTGAGAGCAAGCGAGGATTGGTCGTCAGCTATCTTGGCTGGGCAGGATGGTGGCCGTCTGGAGGAGCCTCTAGAGGGTAATTTTCTGCGCTACTTCTTGTTTGTGATCGGCTTGGTGGCTTTAGTTTTGACTTTTCGCTTGTTTGACCTCCAAGTTGTCAATGGACAACGCCATCGTTTGCTTGCAAATGGCAATCGGATTCGGCAAAAAGTTATTCGTGCACCTCGTGGTGCAATCTACGATCGAAATCACGAGCTACTAACACGCAATGTGGCAAACTTCGAATTGGTGGTCGTCCCATCGCAATTGCCAGCTCATCCGAATGATCGAGCTACAGCTTATGAGCAGGTCAGTAAGTTACTAAATCAGCCCGTTGATTTGATCAAACAAAAAGCCGAAGCCAATGGCTTGGATTATCCTCAGGCAATCTTGATTGCTGACAAGCTGGATCGTGAAAAAGCTTTATTGCTCGATGAAAAGGCGCGAGCACTAGTTGGTTTTTCAGTTGATACCAATCCATCACGAGAGTATCTTGATAACACTCTCTTGGCTCATTTTTTAGGTTATATCGGCCGGATTTCAGCTGAAGAGCTGGCCAAGCATCCTGATTATCGAGGGACCGACTACATTGGTAAAAATGGATTAGAAAAGGCTTATGAAGGTGATCTAAAGGGCACCGATGGAAGTGAGCAAATTGAAGTTGATGCCAGTGGTCATCAGGTAAGATCTCTAGCATCAACTGATGCTAAGGCTGGCAATAGTTTGATTTTGAGTATTGACAATGGATTAGAAAAGAAAATGGCCGAATATCTCCAAGCCGAGATTAATCGGGCAGGTTCTGGGCGAGGTGTGGCTCTGGCTATGGATCCGTCAAATGGGCAAGTTTTGGCAGCTGTCAACAGTCCAAGCTATGACAATAATCTTTTTGCTGCCGGTATTGGTCAGGCCGATTACCAAAAATTACTCAATGATCCAAACAAGCCTCTGTTTAATAAAGCTACCACTGGTGGTTACCCGGTGGGTTCAACTATTAAGCCTTTCGTATCAGCAGCAGCTTTGCAGGAGGGGGTTATTAATACAAGCACCACGGTATTTGATAAAGGTAAATTGGATGTACCAAATCAATACAATCCCTCGATTGTGTATACATTTAAAGGTTGGAAGCCCGAAGGGTTAGGAGTAGTAAATGTCGTTCGGGCTCTCATCTGGAGCTCCGATATTTTCTACTATATGGTTGGTGGTGGTTTTGAACAGTTTCGTGGGCTTGGTATAAATAAACTATTAAATTACTATCATAAATTTGGTTTCGGTCGTAAAACCGGCATTGATATCGCCGACGAATCGGCTGGCTTGGTTCCTAATCCTGATACCAAGAAGGCTCGTACAGGCGAGGGTTGGTTTGTTGGTGACACCTATAATCTTTCAATTGGGCAAGGAGATTTACGAGCCACTCCATTACAGCTATTGACTGCAACTAGTGCAGTGGCAAATGGTGGTACAATCTATAAACCTCATTTGGCCAAGGAAATAGTATCACCTGACGGTCAGAAGGTGCGTGAAATTAAACCTGAGGCAGTGGATCAAGATATCATTAAATCTGACTATCTGAAGGTAGTTCAACAAGGTATGCGTGGAGTGGTTGAGGAAGGTACTGCTTGCTGTAAATTTAAGACTGAAGTGCCAGTCAGCGTGGCGGGTAAGACTGGTACGGCCGAGACAAGCTCGGAGGGTTTTGACGGCAAGAATCCTAGAACGAAACCGCATGCTTGGTTTACAGCTTACGCTCCAGCTGATAATCCCAAGATTGCCATTGTCGTCTTGATAGAAAACTCTGGCGAGGGAGCTGATTTTGCTGTTCCTGTGGCGAGGAATACACTTAAATGGTATTTTGGTGGCCGGTCGAATTAAATGCTTATTGTGAGAATTATCACTTGACAGACAGACCGTAGCGGTGCGAGAATGGAGTTTGATATTTTACTTTTTCAAAAAGATTAATTACACATTTTTTGAAAAAAATGCCTGGGCCGTAAAAAGCCTTTTTTACTTTATTGAGATTCTATAAAAGCTACTTGCTGAATTTTCTGTAATGATAAAACGAGCAGGTAAGCAGAAAGGAAGGGTGAAATGAACAAGAAAAGAGAATTTTATCTTACCCAAGATGGAGTTAATAAGCTACAAGAAGAGCTCGACGACTTGGTGAAAAATAAGCGTAAAGAGGTCGCCAAGGCTCTCAAGGAAGCTCGTGAGTTTGGTGACCTGAGCGAAAATGCTAGCTGGGATGACGCTAAAGACCGACAGGCATTTACCGAAGGGCGGATTAACGAGATCGAGAATATCCTCAAAAATGCCAAGATAATAGAGGGCGGAAATACTGGTGTCATTACCGTTGGTTCGATTGTGCATGTTGAGCTCGAAGAAGGTGAACAAAAATTTCAAATCGTTGGCTCGACCGAGGCGGACGCAAAGAAAGGTAAGATTTCAAATGAATCACCAATAGCCAAGGCTTTATTGGGGAAGAAACCAGGTGATCAAGTTGAGGTTGAGATTCCAGTAGGTACTATAGTGTATAAAATTATTAACATTGAATAGAATATAAAAGATAGCATTGAAATAGAGTCACACCGAATCTGGGGGTGGCTCTGTTTTTATTTTTTTGCTAAGTGAAAGTATAATGTAGTTTATGCAACAATCAGATATTGATAACAAAGAGCAACCAATTTCAAAGTTTTGGCCTAGCCAAGTTGCAAATGAACTGAGCTCTCATTATCCCAAGGGCGAGATAGTGGTGTCTTCGGGTATCTCGCCATCAGCACATTATCACATCGGTCATTTTCGCGAGATACTAACAGCTGAAGCGATATGCTGGCAATTGCGCCGTGATGGTCGAACGGTAAAACATATTCATGTTATTGATGATTTTGACCCATTGCGTCATCGATATGATTTTCTGCCCGAAGAGTATGAACGTTACGTTGGCTGGCCTCTTCATCTCGTGCCTGACCCGGAGGGAAATTGCCATACTAGCTACGCTGAACATTTTTTTGCCAATTTTGAAGCCTACTCGCATCTCATGGGCGTTAAACCAACCGAGATAGTGGCAAATTCTAGCTTATATAAATCGGGTAAAATGACATCCGCGATTGAAAATACCCTCGAGAAGATAGATCGGGTAAAAGAAATATTTGCTCGAATTAGCAATCGCCAGCTCGGGCAAGACTGGACGCCTGTTCAGGTAATCATGCCGGACGGTAGTTTTGAGCAAGGTAGATTGTCTGACTGGGATAAATCGGCCCAGACAATTAATGGGATCTCTTATGTCTCGGGGTTAGCTAAGTTAAATTGGCGACTTGAATGGCCGGCGCGTTGGCAGATTCTCAATGTCATGGTTGAGCCTTTTTCACACCAAGAGCATGGCGCAGCGGGGGGTAGTTATGATACTGGTGTTGAGCTTGCCCGTCAGATTTTTGGTTTCGAGCCACCGGTGCCGGGAGTTCGCTATGGCAATATCCATATCAAAGGAGATCGTAAAAAAATGAGCTCCAGTAAAGGTAATTTATACACCCCAGCCCAAGTCCTAGAAGTGATGCCAGCTGAAATATTGCGTTATTTCGTCATAAAAAGCCGCCCTGAAAAACAACTGGACTTTGATTTGCACGAAGGTCTTTATAATCTTCTTGAGGAATTTTCGAAAACTGAAGAGGCGATCGAGAATGGTCAGCCAGCAGATTTTGCTGAAGCGGTTGAGTTTGCTCGTGACTTGAAGGATGGAGCGAAGCGGACAATTTCAGGGATACCATTTAATCACCTGGTATTCGCTTGGCAGACGGCCAGAGGTGATAAGAATCAAGTTCTAGCCATTTTAGAGCGCACCGGCTTTGCTGATATTATCAAACGGGATAAAGATACGATTTTGATCGAGTTAGGATATGTTCAAGCTTGGTTGAGTAAATATGCTCCAGATAAGATTAAATTTGATTTGCAAGATAAATGCCCAAAAATTAATCTGGATCAAGAACAATTAAAGTTTTTAGAGCTTTTAGTTGATAATCTTCAAGACAGTCAGTGGCAGGCACAAATTATTCACGATAGTGTTTATCAATCTGCCACTGAAGTAGACTTAAAACCGGGGGAAGCGTTTAAGCTGTTGTATCTGCTTTTTTTAAACAAATCATCCGGGCCGAAGATTGGCTACTTTTTAAGCTCTTTACCAAGAGAGTTCGTCCTCATGCGATTGAAACGCCAAGCATAAGTTTTTGCCAAAATGTCAGGTAAGAGATTATAATAAGTCCATGTTAGATATTGCATATATACGGGCACATCCAGATGAAGTCAAAGAGAGTATACGCCGCCGTGGGCTTAAATTGGATCTAGATGAACTACTCAAGCTAGATCGCGAAAGAATTGATTGGCAACAAAAGAGTGAAGCTTTGCGGACGAAATTAAAGCTTGATGGTAAACCGAGCGAAGAAGAGCTAAAACATCTGCAACAGACTAAAACTCAATTCGAGCAGGCGCAAAAACAATTTGAGCAGGTTCGTAATCAATACAATCAATTGCTTACCCAGATCCCCAACTTAATTGCACCCAATACGCCTGATGGTGATGAGTCGGCTAATCGGGTTGAAAAAACGTCTGGTCCTACGCCAAAATTTGATTTCACCCCAAAAGATCACCTATCGCTTAATGAGAAACTTGACTTGGTAGATTTTGAATCTGGTGCTAGGGTGGCTGGTAATAAATTTTACTATCTCAAGGATAAAGCTATTCGCCTAGAGTGGGCAATAAATAACCTGGCTATTAATCTATTGCGCCAAGAAGGGTTTGAGTTTGTCGGTGTGCCACATTTAGTGAAGGAGAAAATTGCGACTGGTAGCGGTTTCTCGCCCAGAGGAGATGAGGATCAAATCTATAAGGTGGAAGGTGAGGATTTGCATTTAATCGCAACAGCGGAAATCTCACTGACAGGCATGTTGGCTGGTGATACGATTGACTTGGATCAGCCAAGGCTATTGGCTGCTTTGTCACCTTGCTATCGCAAAGAAGCTGGAGCATACGGTAAGTTTTCCAAAGGACTTTATCGTGTTCAT
>CAZCIH010000048.1:0-6195 GCA_964498855.1 uncultured Candidatus Saccharibacteria bacterium
ATATTGGATTTACTGTTGGAGGTAAATCCGAAGCCTTATTCAAAAATCTCATCAATAGAGATGGGAAAAAATTCAATGGGGTATTATATAAGCTTTTTTACATCGGGCAACAAGGCGCGTATGAAATGGATAAAAACTAAAGGCGTTGCGGAGCTCGTGAGTTGTGTCAAGGAGCGAATCGGTGGCGGTAGTGTTAGTGAAAGTGATGGCGATATCACCAGCCAGATAGAAGAGCTGGCGAAACTAAAGAAGCAGGGCTTACTGACTGAAGAAGAGTTTACTGCGAAGAAAAAACAGATTTTGAATATATAAACCGCATATACATACCACGGAATTAGAGGATGCTAAAAGTGCCACAGCCATCTCGTTGCAATACCCTTCAATTAATTGCTAGTAGTGGTATAATTATTGTGTAAATGAGGAATTATTATGGAGATGTGGATTATTCTAGCCGTTGTCGTGATAGCCATTATTTGGTTGTGGGCGACCTACAATGGCTTAATCAAATCGAAAATGCGTGCCGATGAAGCACTATCTGACATTACGGTGCAGATGAAACGACGTCTCGACTTGATACCGAATATTGTCGAGTCGGTCAAAGGCTATGCCAAGCATGAAAAAGGTGTGTTTGAAGAGGTGACCAAGGCGCGGACTGCAGCGATCGAAGCACCCAAGGGAGATCTGAGTAAACAGGCTGAGGCTGATAATATGCTTTCAGGTGCACTAAAAAGTCTTTTTGCCGTTAGTGAAAATTACCCCGACCTAAAAGCCAACGAGAATTTCTTGCAGTTGCAACAGGAGCTCGTTGACACCGAGGATAAGATTCAAGCGTCACGACGCTTTTACAACGGCAATGTGCGTGATTTCAACACCAAGATAAAGGTTTTTCCGACTAATCTAATCGCTGGTATGCTCGGCTTTAAGGATTATACCTTCTTTGATGTGGCAGCGAGTGAGAAAGCAGCTACCGAAAAACCAGTTGACGTAAAGTTCTAGCTCACCGGAAAAACTGGTTGTGGTAAAGCCAAACCTAGTTGATATTACAAAATATGGCCTAGCTGGTCAGAATTTCTATTTCACAAGGCGTAGTGATTATAATTTGAGCCTCGTTGAGCTCAAGTCAGTGGGTGTGGTTGATAACCACCCTTGGCTTGATCATGATTTGATCCCACTCTTGCAAGAAGCCAATAGAATTTTTGCTGAAAAGAACTATGAGCTATTCATCAAAGACGCTTATCGCTCAGCTGAGCTATATCGGTTGGTCCGAGATAAGAGATATGCCATATATGGTCGCAAATCGACCGACGCAACTCTAAATGCTGAGCGTATGATTCATGCCAGTGGTCGTGCACTCGATATTGCCTTGGTTGATAAAAAAACTGGCCAAGAGGTCGAGATGCGTCGTCGCGAGGATGGTGTCGAGGCATTTTTCGTTGACTTTTATAAAAATAAGCCTGACTCACGTAGTCAACATTATCAACAACTGCAGGTTTATCTACGAGAGATAATGTTAGGCCTAGGCTTTGTGCTGGGTGGCTTGAAAGAGTATTGGCATTTTGAGCTACCTGATTAGATCATTAATATATCAATCTAAAACCTCCTGAAGCTGGTGGTATAATAGAAATATGTATTCAAATATCGCCAAGAATAAACACAATAGCTGGCTATTGATCGGCTTATTTATCATTATTATCACACTTTTTGGCTTTTTATTTGCGCAAGTCTTTGATAATCAGTCAATTCTAGTTTGGTGTTTAGTAATTTCAACCGTTTATGCTTTTATTAGCTACTATAATTCCGATAAAATGGTACTAGCGGTATCTGGAGCGCGAGCTGTTGAAAAGCGAGACGCACCTGAGCTATATCGTATCGTTGAAAATCTTGCCATGACGGCCGGATTGCCCACACCAAAAGTGTATATCATACCTGATGCAGCACCAAATGCCTTTGCGACCGGGCGCGATCCCAAGCACGCTGTTGTAGCAGTCACAACAGGAATTCTTGAGCGATTGGATAAGACGGAGCTCGAGGGAGTGATCGCCCATGAACTATCTCACGTTGGTAATTATGATATTCGTTTGATGGCTTTGGTGACGGTGCTAGTTGCTGTTATCCCCATGCTGGCCGATTGGTTTTTACGCTTCGCATTTTGGGGTGGCGATGACGACAATGGTGGTGGACAGGCTAGAATGATATTAATAGCAATTGGCCTGGCTTTGTCGATCATCGTGCCGATTATCGGTACAATCATTCAGCTTTCGGTTAGTCGCAAGCGTGAGTATCTCGCTGATGCTTCGGGTGCACTTTTGACTCGCTATCCGAAGGGGCTAGCCGATGCACTACGCAAGATATCAGATGACACCAAGCCTCTCAAGCATGCAAATAAAGCAACCGCTAATCTGTACATCATTAATCCTTTGCGGGCTAATGTGAAGAGTAATCGTGGTGGAGGTTGGGCTGCAAATCTCTTTAGTACTCATCCACCAATCGAAGAACGGATAAAAAAATTGACTGAAATGGAGGACACTGTATAATGCTTGGCTCAAAGAAAAAGAGTATGAATGTTGAAAAAAAACAGGCACGTAAAAACCGTCGACTAGGTATTGTAAAAGTTGTGCGAGCTAGTCTTAGCTTTTATAAGCAAAACTTTATGAAATTGAGCTCGGTGGCAGCTATTGTGTTGTTATCTAGCTCGGTCGTAAAATCTTATGATCAAAACAGTAGTACGAATTCTGATATCGTACTGATACTTTATGTGGCAGGATTATTTGCCCTAGCAGCCTTAATTTGGGTCTGTTTTAACGCAGATAAGGCCAAAAGAGCACCATTGAGCCAAATTTATGTTGGCTCGAGCGCGCGATTTTTACCATTGCTATTAGTCTCGATTGCTCAGACTTTGATGAGCTTATTGGCTATCGTCGGTGGGTTTATTTTTCTACTTGCAACAGCAGCGGGTCTAGGCTGGTGGCTAGCCGTCATCGGAGGGGTGATGATATTGCTTTCGATTTGGCTTCTTGTTCGCTATTCTCTGGCAGGACTAGTGGTGGTGGGCGAGTCAATCAGTGGGCGAGCGGCTCTTAAGCGAAGTCGAGAACTAACAAAAAAGTATTTTTGGCGTTTGCTGGGTAGCTATATAGGGTTCTTTCTTATAATTGGTTTTGGTTGTGGCTTAATTCTAGAAATATTTGTCCGTTTACCAGCGCTATCGAAGGTATGGTTCTTCCAGGGGTTATTAAATGGTATCTTGCTTTCGATTGTCGTACCTCTGATGGTTATTTTTGGTTATCAACTTTATCGAGTCTTAGATGAAAAAAGACCAAGCTAACAAGCGGGCAATTGCGCTGCGCGAACAATTAGAACGCTATCGCCATAGCTATTATGTGATGGATTCTCCAGAGGTGAGTGATGCGGTATATGACAGCCTCAATAATGAGCTTAAAAGCATTGAAGAACGATTTCCAGAATTGATAACGCCTGATTCGCCAACCCAGCGAGTTGGCGGTGAGGCGATTGATAAATTTGTCCGTGTTCGGCATGCTCGACCGATGCTATCACTCGCAGATATATTCGATTTGACAGAATTTGAAGCTTGGGAAAAACGCATGCATAAGCTACTTGGTAGGAAAAACATTGAGTATTATGGTGAGCTAAAGCTAGATGGGCTGGCGATGAGCTTGAGTTATGAGAACGGGCTTTTTACTCGAGCGGTCACTAGAGGCGATAGCCGGATCGGCGAGGATGTTACTCACACGGTGCGAACAATTCGGACCGTACCATTGAGCCTCAAGCAGGTGAAAAATGTACCACCCGAGATCTATCGGCATTTTGAGATTCGTGGCGAAGTCATACTACCAAAAAATGCCTTTGCGAAATTAAATCAACAGCGCTCAAGAGATCAGCTACCATTGTTTGCCAATCCGAGAAATGCAGGGGCTGGTAGTGTTCGACAGCTTGATCCAAAAGTGGCGGCCAGTCGAGGGCTAGAGTTTATTGCCTATGCCATCGAGATGGATTTACCTGATTTAGTGACCCATGCCGATGAGCATCGATTAGCTCGCCAGCTTGGCTTCAAGGTAGCTAATCACGACCGGGTTATCTCTGATTTAGCTAGTCTAAAGAAGTTTATTGGTGAGGTTGAAAAGTTGCGTCCTAAATTGCCTTTTCAGATTGACGGTTTGGTCATTAACATAAATAGTAATGCAGATTTTGAGAGTCTAGGTGTGGTGGGTAAGGCCCCACGTGGTGCGGTAGCTTATAAATACCCGGCCGAAACCGCCACCACAATACTTGAAGATATTCGAGTTTCAATCGGTCGAACTGGTGCCGTTACACCTTATGCTGTTTTAAAACCGGTAACCGTGGCTGGCTCGACAGTAAGACGTGCAACCTTACATAATGAAGATGAAATTAAGCGCAAGGATTTACGGATTGGGGATACTGTAGTGATTCGTAAGGCTGGCGATGTTATTCCTGAGGTGATCGAACCGCTCAAAGATTTGCGCCAGGGGGATGAGCGGGTTTTTAAAATGCCAAAGACGGTCGGTGGAGTGAAAGTAATTCGTCCAGCTGGTGAGGCTGTGGCTCGGTTGGCTAATCTGTCCACTGGCGAGGTCAAAATGCAGCAATTGATCCACTTTGTAAGCAAAACTGCTTTTGATATCGATGGACTGGGGGAGAAAATACTAGCGCAATTAATGGCAGTCGGCTTGGTTGAGTCGGCGGTTGATATTTTTCGCTTACGAAAGGATGATCTGGTCGGCTTAGAGCATTTTGCTGAATTATCGGCGCAGAATCTAGTCGATGCTATCGCAAGCTCGAGACGGATTAGCCTAAGTCGTTTTATTAATGCACTGGGTATTCGGCATGTTGGCAATAAGACGGCCACGGATGTGGCGCGTAAATTTAAAACCCTTGAAAAGTTTCTTGCTGCACCGGCTGATGAGCTATTAAATATTGAAGGTGTTGGTGAAGTGGTTGCTCGAAGTTTGATCGACTGGCTAGCCGAAGAGAGTAATCAGGCTTTTATTCGTGATTTAGTAAAGGCTGGTGTGCAAGTATCGGCAGAGCAAGCATCTCAAGATAGTCGCTACAGTGGTACCAGCTGGGTGTTGACAGGTACCCTAGCATCAATGAGTCGTGAGGAGGCCGAGGCAAGAATTAGCTCTCTTGGAGGGCGGACATCTAGCTCAGTTTCGACTAAGACAAATTTTGTTGTTGTAGGTGATAAACCAGGTAGTAAGCTTGCAAAAGCACAGGAGCTTAATATTAAAATCATCAATGAAGAGGAATTTATTAAACTGCTCAAGTAAAGAAAACACCCAATCCATCAGGAGCTATACCACTCTTTCTCGATAGATAGGGTGTTTAGAACGAGCCGGGTTTGCGGGCGGACGCGGTCAAGCTGGATTCTATACCCATAAGGTACAGTAATTTCCAGGCGAGTCCGCATCCGCCCTAAAAGAGCACGATATCCTTTTGGCTATGTGACCATTAACCTTTAGGGCGCACCATTATTTAGGTACTCGATAGGTGTGCCTCTGGCAAGTAGGCAGGCTAAATCCTAAAGGCAGGATATCCCCAGGCTTTGAAAGGATTCACATGATAAAGCCAACTCTTTTGTGTCCCGCTGGATGATTCGTTCTTTTGACCAGAGGAACTGGTAAAAGAATGATAAACATCCAAGTGAACGATAGTATAACATGAAAATAGCAATATATAAAGAGACAATAATTTTGTGCAATATGTTCATGCTTGAGCTTTGAGCTCATTTACCTTTACAATAGAGGGGTAATCATGTCCAAATTATCTATTACTGATATTCAGAAGATAGCCACTCTGGCTCGAATCGAGCTTGACGATGATGAGCGTTCTAGGCTTGTGATACAGCTTAGTTCGATATTAGATTTTGTCGAACAATTGCAGGCGATTGACACGGATGGAACCGAGTCAACCAGTCAGGTAACAGGACTAAAAGATGTTTTGCGAGCTGATGAAGTTAAGCCATGCGCTCTCTCACGCGATGAGTTGCTGGCTAATGCCCCATTTGTAGAGGATGGCTATATTAAAGTAAAAAGGGTGCTTTAGCTTGGCTGATTTATCCTATCTTACAATTAAAAAAGCTCATCGATTGCTTCAGGACGGCGACTGTACTGCTCTGGAGCTAACCAAATATTATCTCGATCGTTTGGATCAGCT
>CAZCIH010000049.1:0-6140 GCA_964498855.1 uncultured Candidatus Saccharibacteria bacterium
GAGTTTGATACCCCTGCAGGTATCACCACCGACTCCTCCGGCAATATCTACGTCGTTGATAGTAGCAACCACCGCATCCAAAAGTTTGATTCCTCTGGCACCTTCCTGACCAAATGGGGTAAGAATGGTGGTGATGGTAGTGAGGGTACAGGTGATGGTGAGTTTGATACCCCTGCAGGTATCACCACCGACTCTTCCGGCAATATCTACGTCGCTGATGGTGACAACAACCGCATCCAAAAGTTTGATTCCTCCGGCACCTTCCTGACCAAATGGGGTAAGAATGGTGGTGATGGCACTAGTGGTACCGGTAATGGTGAGTTTGATAATCCTCGTGGTATCACCACCGACTCTTCCGGCAATATCTACGTCGTTGACGGTGGCAACCACCGCATCCAAAAGTTTGATGCCAACGGCACCTTCCTGACCAAATGGGGCAAGAACGGTGGTGATGGCACTAGTGGTGCTGGGGATGGTGAATTCCATGATCCGTTTGGTATTGCCATTGATTCAGTCGGTACTATTTATGTCACTGACGGTGACAATTGTCGCATCCAAAAGTTTGATTCCTCGGGTAATTTTCTTACTAAATGGGGAAGTCTTGGTTATGATGAAGAGGAATTTTATAATCCCAATGGCGTTACTATTGATTCTTCGGATAATATCTATGTCACAGACACTGGCAACCACCGCATCCAAAAGTTTGCCTACCCCGATGAAGATGGTACTGACAATAGCATCGAGAACTCAGCTCCCAACAGTGGTGATGGCAATGATGATGGTATTCCCGACCGTCTCCAACCCAATGTAACCAGTCTCGTTAGCACCAGCTCTGGCAAGTACATCACCATCGAAACAGCCTGCACCACCAATACCCAAGTCCAAAACAGTGCCGAATCATCCTCTCAAGATCCTAGCTATGACTATCCCTCCGGCCTAGTCAACTTCACAGCCACTGGCTGTAGCTCTGGCTCAGCTATTACCATCAAGTCATACTTCTACGGTAGTTATGACACAGCAGTAGCTAAACTGCGTAAAGTCTCAGCTGGTCCCGCTAGCGATATCACAGCAGCTAGTCTGACTTCATCAACCATTGACTCTCAGCCAGTCACAGTAGCCATCTACCAAGTCACCGATGGTGGAGCCTATGACAGCGATGGACTAGCCAATGGCTCTATCACTGACCCAGTTGGTCTAGGTATCCCAGCAAGCAGTGTGCTTGGCATACTGCCAGTGACTGGCCCCACTATCTTCATACCCTTTGCTCTAGCTCTACTGACTACCTTTGTCTACATTGTCTGGGATTGGCGTAGACACCTTAAACCCTTGCGTGAACAAAACCCTCAAGTACACTACACCTTGCCTCATCACATCAAAGTAGTCACTATGCCCAAAGTCCAATACCGTCTTGGCCTAGTCCATAAGCGTTTACCCCTAGAGCCAATCTCTCGGCGGTGAGAGGATACTTGTCTAAGTAAAAAGACTGACTTAAAGCAAGATAATTAAAAAGAAGTTTTTGAGTACAGGGACATTATCCATGTAATGGCACATGATATAATTTAGTAATGATAAAAGATGGAGTGATGGGAAAGAAAATCTTGGTGACAGGCGGGGCAGGACATGTTGGTTCGCATGTAGTTGAGCAACTCGTAGCAGATAAATCGAATCACGTCATATCACTAGATAATTATTCTAATGGCAGTGTGGACAATCAAATTGATGGGGCTGACTACCGAAGGGGTGATACCAATGACATTGCATCGATTGTGCCAGAAGAGATAGATATTGTATTTCACTTGGGAGAATATGCTCGGATTGCACCATCATTTGATGAGCCTCAGAGAGTTTTTGATTCAAACATAATGGGCACTCTAGCGGTGGCGGAATTTTGTCGTCAGCGAAGAGTAAAACTTGTCTATGCTGCCTCGAGCACGCGATTTGCAGCCAGCGGAGAGGGCCGTCATCAAAACCCCTACTCATTTACAAAAGCTACAAATGTTGATCTGATTACCGACTATGGCAAGTGGTATGACCTAAAATATGCAATTTGTTATTTCTATAATGCTTTTGGCCCGCGCGAGAAGGGAAAAGGTAAGTATGCCACTGTTATTGCTAAATTCCAGGAGCAATATTTAGATGGCAAGCCACTTACAGTCACCAAGCCAGGTGATCAAAAACGCAATTTTACCTACGTGAAGGATATTGCTCGGGGGATGATTATGGTTGGCGATAAGGGTCATGGTGATGGCTATGCTCTCAATAATCCCAAAGCCCATTCAATAATCGAAATCGCTCAAGCATTTGGTGGAAAAATTGATTACCAAGACGGATATTCTGGGCGAACCGACTCGGGTGATATACCAACGAAGGCCTATGAGCTGGGTTGGCGACCGACGGTGGATGTGCTTGACTATATTGCTAAATTCGTTAGCTCCTCTCGCCCGCAATTAGTTAAGTAGTTTACAGCTGGCTATAAATTTGACTTAAAAAAGGTGATGAGCCTTTGTAGAACTAGGCTTCGACTAAGGATAAACTGATGATCGCTACCGGGGTAAGTGAAAAATTCATGTTGTTTACCGGCTTCGGTAAGCTTTTGGTCGAGATGCTCGGAAAAGAGCAGAGGCACCATGGGGTCATCGATATCGTGATGAATCTGCACTGGCCCAACGATTGATTGGACATAATTTATAGCCGAAGCACTATTCCAGAAGCCAGGATTATCCTTAGGCTCACCATATTTATTGATGAGCGCACGCTTCTTGCTCAGGATTAAATTGGCTGGCCGGTCGAGTGGCATGGGACTATTGGGCCAATTATAAAAAATATCATCAAATGAGCCGACCACACCAGCCAGCAGGGCAGTAGCCTTGACATCGGGCGAGACCACCGCAGTTCTTAGTGATACATGGCCACCCAAGCTATGGCCGAGCAAGCCGATGCGGTTTGGGTTGATTTGCTCGTTGGTGGCTGATAGTTTGAGTGAAGTGATGAGATTGAGCACATCATAGGCGTAGACAGGAGAGAAGTGACCACCCTCGGGCTGCCCCTCGCTTTTGCCATGACCACGATAGTCGGGCTTATAGACAGCAAAGCCAGCGCTAGTCAGAGAAGATATGAACTGCTCGTATTCTGGTCCATCGGTGGAGTAAGTGTCTGGTGGCAAATAGCCATGGGCGAGGATAATTACCGGCCAACCCCCGCCTGGTGTCGTACCACTCGGTGTGGCACGCAGTGCGAAAAGCTTGAGCCTGTCGGAGTAATAGGATACCACTGCTCGACTAAAAACATTGTCAGACTGTCGCTCGAAGGTGATTTGACTACCATGGTAGTTCCGGGCTCGTATTGCTTCGATGGTGAGTGGGTCGGGTGCAGGTGTTGTTTGATTTGATTGATTGGCAACAGATGGGCTGGCTAAGGGTCTGCGCCAGGTCAGCAATAGCAATAATGCCAACCCTGTAAAAAGAGTAAGTGCAAGGACCAGCCAGATTAGCTTGCGTCGTTTTTGCTGAGCTGGATAAGCTTTAACCACTTTTTTCATAATAGGCTTATTATAAGATAAATATTTGGTTCAATGAGATGCTTTATTGCACTCCGAGAAGCTTGCAGGGGCTTATTTATTTACACAGCAGGTAGGGTGCAAAATATTTAATAAAGTTTGGTCGGTAATAATAATTTAAAAGCCCCGAGCACTCTTTCGAGTACCCGGGACTTTGGTGGAGCCACCGTCTTAAGACCTCATTGTCCTAGACGGTGACATTGACCTGGTAGCTGGTGACACCAGCGAAGTAGGCATTACCCACTTCGGCCAGTGACAGCCAGCGTGAAGTAGACCGACCCTGGTAGCTGACCACTACCAGGAAGTTGGGGTAGGCCAGGTCCCACGGCTTTCCAGCCGTGCCCGGCGCGAACGGGTTGCGTGGCAATTGCCACTTCCCGAACGACCCCGTCTTGCCCGACATCAGGGGCGAGGTGGTGACAGCCCCAGAAAACCACTCGACCGGGTAGACCTTGATGGTCGCTCCACGGATGGTCTTGCCGTTCTTACTCTTGGCCTTGACCACGAAGATCTTCGGCAAAGAGCTAACCACCACAGGTGATCCGCTGTAGACATTAGCACCGCTGGCATTGATGATGCCACGGCTGCAGCCGTCCCATGTCGTTTCACCGTAGGGATAGGTCATGATCGACCTCGGCGCCGAGTAGGTCACCCCGTTGACGAGGTTTGTCGACACCTCGGTGCCGTAGAGGTCGACTGCACCGCGGGCGTGGCCGAACTCGTGCGTCAGCCCGTCGGTGCCGTAGGACGAGAAGACCCCGCCCCAGTCCGGCGTCCAGGCTTGGAGGATGGCCAGGTTTGATCCCTGCCAGCCTCCGCCAACATCTGGCTTCTCGGTGTAGATGACCAGGTAGTTGGCCTCGGGGTGAGGCTTGAACACCTCGTCCACCGGCGAGCCGGCGAACGAGTAGACAGTGACGGGCACGAAGCTAATCGTGCCTGCGAAGCCGGTGAACCGGCTGCTGACCGTGGCCAGCTGCTGATTCACTAGAGCTTCAGTGGCAGCCAGCCCACCATGGGCTGACACCACCTCTTCACTGACTCCCACCTTGACCGTGAAGGTCCAGGTAGGTGCGGCTGCCTGTGCTTGCGTGGCCAGCCCCAGGCTACCTGCGAGGAGCAGGGTAGCCACGAACATAACTAATGCTCTTTTCAACGATTCACTCTTCCTGCTTGGGTTGGTAAAAAAACCAACAAACGAATGAGGACCACTATAATACCATAAATCAAGCAAAAAAGCAAGAGTAATACGGCTTCTCCGGGTTTATAATAGGAGTAGTACGAAAGGAAGGAATACTATGAATCTAAAATTAGCTAGCAAGCGCCATCTAGTAGATAATGTTTGGGCTTTTGACCTTCAGCCTGATAAGCCATTGAGTTTTAAGGCCGGCCAATATATTCGGGTCGAGCTGATACATGACAAACCAGATGGAGAAGGTACGAAGCGCTGGTTTACAAACTCAGCCGCATCTTTTGAAAAGATTATGCGAATCACCACTCGTATCACTGAGAGTACTTTCAAACAAGCCTTATCACAGCTTGCAATCGGAGAAAGCCTACAGCTAGTTGAAGAGCCAGATGGTGATTTTGTTTGGCAGGATTCAGACTCGCCACTAATATTAGTGGCTGGTGGTATCGGTATAACCCCATACGTCAGCATGCTCAAACAGCGCTTACATGAGCAAAAATCTATTAATGCTAGGCTTATTTATGCAAATAGAACCCAGGACATTCCTTTTCAAGCTGAGCTGGATCAATGGGCCACCGAGCATCCAGAGCTAAAAATTGACTACCTAGTAGGTAAGCCACTAAATGCCAGCACAATACTCGGGCTCGAGCCAGAATTAAATCAATCGATAGTATACCTATCCGGTCCGGAGCCGATGGTTGAAGCTATCGGTGAGGAGCTACAAAAGCAAGGCTTATCATCCGCACGATTGAAGCAAGATTTCTTCCCCAATTATGACGAGAATAACTACTAGCTCGCATTTATCTCAAACTGATAAGAAGAGGCTAAAAGTATATATTATCGACACTTCCCACCAGGTTATAACGACTAAATTTTGAGCTTATTGCTTACTTATCAGATTGTTAATATCATCATTGAGCTTAGCTAAATTTGCCTGCAAAGCTTTTAAGTCGTCCAGCCCAGCGTCACTAATCCGCTTGATATTGTCGATGACCTGTTCGCTCTCTTTATTAATTGCCTTTTTTGCCTTGTCAGTGCTATCGGCCAGTTTATTTTTTAGATCCTTTCTGGTCTCTTTACCAGATTTGGGGGCCAGTAAGAAACCGACCGATACGCCGATAATCAAGCCAACTAGTATACCACCTGCCGCAGAAGCTCCTTTTTCCTCGTAGCTCATATTTTCTTCCTCACAAATTAAAATACTATTATAACATATAAGAGGTCTTACTGGAACGGTTTTGATGAACACCCAGCTTTTTAGCTGTTAATACTCTAGTGTCAAAATCAAAATTTATATGTTGAAAAACAAAGCATAAGCATATTATAATCTTGGTATGGAAGAAAAAAATCATATTGAAAACCAAATATATATATACTAATCAACAATAAACGAAA
>CAZCIH010000050.1:0-5984 GCA_964498855.1 uncultured Candidatus Saccharibacteria bacterium
AAATCCGTGGTACACCATATTTATTAGCCTGTCGCCAAACTGTCTCACTTTGTGGCTCTACCCCCATCTTGCCATCAAAAACAGTCACCGCACCATCGAGCACGCGTAAGCTCCGCTCTACTTCAACGGTAAAGTCGATGTGTCCAGGTGTGTCGATAATATTGATACGCTTACCATTCCAAAAGCAGGTCGTAGCTGCACTGGTGATAGTGATGCCTCGCTCGCGTTCCTGCTCCATCCAGTCCATCGTAGCTTCGCCTTCATGCACCTCACCAATTTTATGCACCTTACCAGTACGATAAAGCACACCCTCGGTGACGGTAGTCTTACCAGCATCGATATGAGCGATTATTCCAATATTTCGTGTGTTTTCGAGTGAGTATTCTCGGGCCATAATTTTATAAATATATCCTTAATTAAAAATTGCCAACACAAAGATCGGCATCTATTACCTTGTGTATTATAAGACAGATAGATAGCTTAGACAAGTACCCTCTTCACCGCCGAGAGATTGGCTCTAGGGGTAAACGTTTATGGACTAGACCAAGACGGTATTGGACTTTGGGCATAGTGACTACTTTGATGTGATGAGGCAGGGTGTAGTGTACTTGGGGGTTTTGTTCACGCAAGGGTTTAAGGTGTCTACGCCAATCCCAGACAATGTAGGCAAAGGTAGTTAGTAGGGCTAGAGCAAAAGGTATGAAGATAGTGGGGCCAGTCACTGGCAGTATGCCAAGCACACTGCTTGCTGGAGTACCTAGACCGCTGGAATTATCACTCTCGCCAGATTCCACACTTCCTGTCGGTTGATACTCATAAGCACCAATGTCAATGCCAGATCCTTGGGGGCGAGATATGCCACGTTGGTCTACATTGGGGGCACCGCTTGAAACTCCAGCGTCAATGGCTGGGCTACCAGACAGCAGAGGTAGTACATAGTTGTAGGGGTCAAAGCTTGTTAGGGTACCTAGTAGTGGGTTGGTGCTGTTTTTGTCTGTGGGCTGGGTAAACTTGGTGGTACAGGTGTTGTCATCGCTGAGGTTGCCGCCGAGACTTACTATATCCAAATAACTACTGCAGTTTACTGCTGTGCTATTTAGTTTATTATTTGCTAGCAAAGTATTTTTATGGTTAATAATACCTCCGTACTGTGAAATAACAGCAATGCCAGTACTTAAACCAAATATACCGCTAACCCCACCTCCAGTATTATTAGCTATGGTTATGTTTTGCATGGTTAAATTTGCTTGTGCACCTATATCTGCGTAGTATCCTATGACGTCTCCGGGCGCTGAATTATTAGCAATAGTTATGTTTTGAATGGTGCCGACTATATTCTTGATCATTAATAATCCGATAAAATTACCTACTGAGTTATTCGCCATTGAAATATTCTGAATGTCTACATTAAAAAGTGGCCCATCAACCCCCAATAATATTCCTCCTGCTAGAGGTGAACCCAAGCCAGTCCAGTTCTGAGCATTGGTAACTAATACGTTCTTAATAGTTATACTATAAGTATTAGAAGATTGTAGTCCTGCCGGCTTAAGACCATACCCAATGTTGTTATCCAATATAAGATTTTCTGCAATTAAATGTACGTCCAAACTGCAGACTGGACCAGCCCAACATTCCCAGACGCTGTCTGGCTTGGTTCGTTTAATAGTCATATTCTTGACTGTCATGGTTGGGATACTACCGCTAACAGCAAAGACGAATGCCGAATAGTTATCCCCCCCCATCCACTGTCACTGTACTAGAGCTAGCACCGAGGATGGTGAGGTCGGCTGCTTGGGTGATGGTAGGAAGATTTGAGGTTAGGGTGTAGGTACCGGCAGAGACATTGATGGTGTCAGCTCCGGCTAGGGAGTTGGCTTCTTGTAGGGCAGCTCTGAGGCTACAGTTGCCACTACCATCTGCGCAGGTACCGTTACCTGGTGTAGTGTCTGTGGTGTCAGCAGTAGTGTTGGTGGTAAAGCTAGCAGCGTTTGCTTTGGGACTAAATAGTAGCAAAGTAATGAGTGCTAGACTAAGACCAATAGTTAGTAAAGATAGTTTTTTGAGCATAAGAATATCTTATCTACATGATAGCATAAGAAATTATTGATATATTCATCACAATAAAAATCGCCCGAGAAAAATGGGCGATTTTTATTTGTATAGCTACTTCTAGCGAGCTTTTAGATTGATGGCGATGTACCAACGACCACTTTTTGGTCTAAAGAAAGCTGGGCTAGCGTATCGCTTGGCAGCTGGATTGGCCGGGTCTGTCGAACGCATGAAGGCAAATGGGATATCCTCAGCCGTACCATATTGGAAGGATGTATTCGCACCGGTCGCGTTGGTACCTATGCTGGTACCATTTTTGATATACCAGAAGCCATTACTTGGACGAAACAGTGCTAGATCGTCGACCCCATCACGACTAAAGTCGGCAGTGAATGGAATGTCGCCACTCTTACCCCAGTTGGGTACAGTCTTTTCATTGGTTACACTACCCAGTTGGTTATACGCTCCATTGAAGTTACGCATCTTCCAGGTGGCGGTAGATGGACGCCAATAGGTGAAAGTACCGAAGTTATTGCCAGTGGATGGAAAGGCTAATTGATTGCCTACCATCAAGACATCGCTACTGAGTGCATCCCAGTAATTTGAGTCATATGTTGAAGCTGGGACATTGAGAGTTTTGTATATTTGCCCGTCATGGGAAGCACGAACGGCCAGAGTACCATTTGGAGTGCCATTGTACTTTTGCCAAACCGCCAGGTCGGTAATACCATCTCTGTCATAGTCGCCAGGCACAGGTTTATCTCCTACGTTGCCATAAGTCGTGTAGCTTGTCACACCAGTAGCAACATCACGAATGTACCAAGTCGCATTTGATGGCCGGTAAATCATAATATTAGCCTTAGCTGTTCTGCCGGGATAGAAAGCGAATGGTCGATCGCCATTTATCCCCCAGCCAACCTCTTTGTAAGCACCGGTAGTAATATCTTTGATATACCAAATACCATTACTTGGACGCCAAATCACCAGCTCATCATTGCCGTCGGATAAAATATCCATCGGTGCTGGTACATCACCCCTCATACCAAATTGGTAAATTGGCCCACCTGAAGCTTGGCTATTTATTATATAGTATCCTACTATTACAAGTAAAAAAAGTACCACAAACAGCCCAACAGTACGGAATTGAGGCCGTTTTTTGATTCTCTTAACTTGTGCTACTCTTGCGGGAGATTTCCTGGTTGTTTTTTTTTGTTTGCTTTTTTGCTGCCATCCTATTAAGTTTTCCTTAAGTTTATTCTTATGCTTAAGATAGTAATACTATTAATATATAAATACAACCCCTTTATTCATAAACCGCCTCTTCACTGAGGCGGTTTATGAAATCTTGACTATTCAAACTAGGGCTAATAACGTGCAAAATGAGCAAAAGCCTTATTGGCTTCAGCCATGCGGTGGGTCTCTTCCTTCTTACGAATAGCATCGCCGGTATTATTGTAGGCATCTAGAAGCTCAGTGGCTAACTTATGGTCGAATGATTTACCTGATTTACTACGAGCAGCATCTAGTATCCAGATCATGGCATAATGTATCTTACGATCTCCACGCACCTCAATCGGGACCTGGTAGTTAGCTCCACCAATCCTTTTGCTCTTGACCTGCACCTGAGGGCTGGCATTCTTAATGGCAGCTTCAAAGACTTCCATTGGATCTTTCTTTGCCTTCTGACCAGCCTCTTCTAGTGCCCCATACACCAAGGTCTCAGCAAGACGTTTCTTGCCATTTTTCATAACCTTATTAATCATCCGAGTTACCATGACATTCTGATAAACAATATCAGCTGGAAGTTCGCGTTTGAGAGATTTAGTTTTTTTCCTTGGCATTGTTTAACCCTACTTATCCTTTTTTTCCAATTTGGCACCATATTTACTACGACCTTGTTTGCGATTTGCCGTGCCGGCAGTGTCTAGTGCACCACGGACGATGTGATAACGCACACCAGGAAGATCTTTGACTCTTCCGCCACGAATCAATACCACCGAGTGCTCTTGTAAATTATGACCGATGCCTGGAATATATGCAGTCACTTCCATTCCATTTGTCAGACGAACACGAGCCACCTTACGCAAAGCTGAGTTTGGCTTTTTGGGTGTTTGGGTAAAAACTTTTACACAAACCCCTCGTTTAAAAGGCGAATTGGTACTACTGGTTCTTCCCTTTAGGGCATTAAAACTCCGTGCCAAAGCTGGCGCTTTGCTTTTGCGCCGAGCGTCTTTGCGGGGTTTGCGAATTAGTTGATTGATCGTTGGCATATTTTCTAAAAGTAACTCGGTTAGTTTATCAGATAAGTCTCTCCTGGTCAAGACACCCTATGGGCTACTAAATGTCCTCCTCATCACCGCGAAAACCAGTACCTACCGGTATTAATCGACCAATGATAACATTTTCCTTGAGGCCACGTAGCTTATCATGCTTACCGCGCATAGCTGCACCAATCAGAACTCTAGTAGTTTCTTGGAAGGACGCGGCCGACAGCCAACTATCCGAAGTAGTTGAAATCTTGGTGATCGAAAGTAGCAGTTGCTCATAAGTTGCTGGCTTACCCTTCTCACCCTTAATCCTAGCGTTTTCCTCTTCAAGTGCCGTCCTAGACACCACTTCACCAGCGATAAAATCAGAATCATTTGGTTCTTCGATACGCACTCTAGAAAACATCTGTCTGATAATCACTTCAATATGCTTTGAAGCAATTGTCTGGCCTTGGCTAGAATATATCGACTGAACTTCATCGACAATGTAACGCTGTACTGCTTCTTCTCCTAATAACCGGAGCATATCTTGTAAATTGACTGATCCCTCGGTGAGTTTTTGACCAACTGTCACTAGGTCACCATTTTTGATTTCAAGAGAAACGTGACTTGGTACAGTGTATTCACGGCTTGCTCCACCATCATGGGTTAATACAATAGCTGTTTTACTCACCTTGACCGTACCTTCATCTTTAGCCTTAATGCACTTTTTGCCATCTTTAGCGGTTGCCAAAATTTCACCCGCTTTGACGGCTTGACCAGTCTTGACCATTGTCTTCATATTTGCTTCAAGCTTATATTCACTAGTCTTAAGGTCTGGAGGTGCGATATGAATAATTTGCTTGCCGTCCTGCTCTCGAACCCGGATCACGCCATCAACTTCAGTTAATATCGCCTCACCCTTTGGATTGCGAGCTTCAAAGATCTCTTCAACACGCGGTAAACCTTGAGTGATATCCTCAGCACTCGCTACACCACCTGCATGGAAGGTTTTCATAGTAAGCTGAGTACCAGGCTCACCGATACTCTGAGCAGCTACAATACCAACTGCTTCACCTAAGCGGACATTCCCTCCTCGTGCCATATCGAGACCATAGCACTTCTGACAAATCCCCCAAGTTGCCTTACATTTCAACACCGAACGAATTTTAACCTCTTCAATTTGCGCCTTGACGATCGAGCGAGCAATCTCATCGGTTATTAATTCGTTACGTTTTGCAATTACCTTCTTGGTCTCAGGATCGGTGATCTGACTGGCTGTCACACGACCAACCACCCAGCCAGCCAAGCTATCCTCACCAACGGCCAGAGCTTCGCTCTTAGTCAGGGTGTAGCCCTCTTTGTCACCACAATCTTCAGTGGTAATAACAATGTCTTGAGCAACGTCCACTAAGCGGCGAGTCAGGTAGCCTGATTCGGCAGTCTTTAGAGCAGTATCGGTTAGTCCCTTGCGGGCACCGTGGGTCGAGATAAAGTACTCGAGCACAGACAGACCTTCCTTATAGTTCTTCTTAATCGGTAGCTCAATTGTCTTGCCAGTTGGGTCTAGCACCAGACCCAAAAAACCTGCCATCTGATTGACCTGACCAACGGTAGCACGAGCCCCAGAATCGATATCACGAGCCAGTGAAGAAGTTGCTGGGTCAAGCTCATCAATCAGATTTTGCT
>CAZCIH010000051.1:0-5965 GCA_964498855.1 uncultured Candidatus Saccharibacteria bacterium
GCACGTTCCGCCAAAGCACCGTGACCGATCTCACGCCGACCAGTCGAACGCATCGGCTTGGCTTCACCGGTGGAATACGGTGGAAAATTATAATGATGCATGTAACGCTTAGTGGTATCACTCTCCATAGTATCAATCAGCTGAGCATCACTGGTTGGACCAAGAGTCGTAATAGTTAGCGCCTGCGTAGTGCCACGAGTGAAAATTGCCGACCCATGAGTACGTGGCAAAACACTGGCTTGGCCGGAAATTGGCCTAATCTCAGTTGTCTTACGGCCATCCGGACGCTTGCCTTCTTTGAGTATGGCTCGACGAATCTCAGTGTCGACCACTTTAGTAAAAGCATCCGCCACTTCAGCATGGCTATATCGCTCATGGTCCTGGTCAACTTCTGGTGGTAATGGGCCAAATTCACTCATCACTTCGTTGCGAAGCTTGCCCAATGAATCATGTCGCTTTTGAGTATCTGGTGAGATAACATGGTCACACAGTTTATTGGCGAGGAATTTTTCTACTTTTTGGTAAACTTCCTGATCAGGAGTGAATAATTCGTATTCCTTAGCTTGCACGCCAATCTTTTTGACTATCTTTTCTTGTAATTCAATGACTGGCTGCCAGCTTTTTTTCGCCATTTCAAGCGCTTTTACCATCGTCTCCTCATCAACTTCTTTTGCACCAGCTTCAACCATCATAATGGCGTCTTTTGTACCCGCCACAGTCATATTCAATTTACTCTTTTCTAGTTGCGCAACCGTCGGATAAGCTTTGAGCTCACCATCAATCAAGCCAATGCGTGAAGCTGCCACCGGACCATCAAATGGCGCGCCAGATAGCATCAGAGCACTGGATGCAGCAATAATACCAATCACATCTGGCTCATGCTCCAGGTCAGCAGACAGAACTGTCACCACGATTTGGACATCATTACGATAGCCTTTTGGAAAAAGTGGCCTAATCGGGCGATCAATCAGGCGACTGGTAAGAATAGCTTGCTCACTCGGACGACCCTCTCGCTTAACAAAGCGGCTACCGGAAATCTTACCCGAAGCGTACATTCTCTCTTCATAGTCGACTAGAAGCGGGAAGAAGTCAGTCCCTTCCTTAGGCTCAGGTGCGATCACTGCCGTACCTAATACCACCGTGTCACCATAGCGTACCAAGACGGCGCCATCAGTTAAAAATGCCACTCGGCCGGTTTCGATCGTCAGTTTGCGACCGGCAAAGTCAGTTTCAAATATTTCAGTCTTTCCACCAAAGGGATGGATAATGTCCATTTATTTCCTCTTTATATAGTCTTTCTTTGCTAAAAAATCATTAGCAATTGCCAGACAAAGTGCCAGAGATAATTGATCAAAAATTTTAATCAGTTGTCTCTACCACTGTTTTAGCAATTGAGTACATTTTTTATGCAATTAGTTAATTCTTATCTTAAGATGCGTTATTATCTTTGCTTTATGACTGCTCAATATTGTGATATTTAAAGGTTTTCTAACGGCGCAAAGAAAGCTTTTTAATGATAGCCTGGTAGCGTGCTTAATTTTTCTTTTGCAAGTAATCAAGCAAGCGACGGCGCTTACTCACCATCGCAAGCAAACCCCGACGACTATGATTGTCGCCCTTGTGAAGCTTCAAGTGGTCAGTCAATTGCTTGATTTTCTCAGTGAAAATAGCAATCTGAACCTCTGGTGAGCCAGTGTCTTTGGCGTGCTGGCTGTGCCCTTTTATTATCTTTGATTTAGCAGTTCTTTCTAACATATAGCCCCTACACTTTATCAGATTTTATCGGTTTAATCAAGTCTGGTGGCCTGTTCAATCGAGTATTGACCAATCTGGGTACGGCGCAAGGCACTCAGATAAGCCCCACATTTTAGTGCTTGACCGACATCATGTGCGAGGCTACGGATATATGTCCCACTCGATACATGAGCTTCAAATTTAATTATTGGATAGCTGTAGTCGATGTTATTAATACTATAAATTTCTATTGACCTGGGCTTTAATTCGGGCTGTTTACCTTGGCGAGCTAGCTTATAGGCTCTGACTCCATCAATTTTAATAGCAGAGTAAACTGGCGGAATTTGAGATTGTTGACCGACAAATCGATTTAAAACTTGCTCAACCAACTGTCTGGTTGGACGTTTTTCGGAGACGGCTCGGATTTCACCCTCTAAATCACCGGTTGTACTGATTGCTCCGAGCTTCATTTCAACCTGATAAACTTTATCTTGCTTGATGAAGCGATCGGCTTGACGAGTCCATTCTTTGCCCACTAATAAAATCATCAGCCCACTAGCCATCGGATCGAGCGTACCGGCGTGACCAATCTTTCGCAGGCCAGTCTGTTTGCGTAATTGTGAGACTAAGCCAAATGAAGTGATGCCAACAGGCTTATCAAGTAGCCATAGGCCCTCTTTTTTTGCCTGATTAGTCAATTTTAGCCCTGCAGACTAGCCAATGGAGTTTGTGGCGTATCAGGTATCAAATTGGTTTGGTGATTATTCACGAACGATGCGTTCGATAGTCCCGGCTCGCCCATCGATGCGTCCACTAAACGATCCGATTTCCTTTCCTGGTTCGGTCTGATCTGCGGCTGACCCGGAGACTGTTGAGCCTGCGAAATTAATTTTTTTTTTGCTTTAGCCTGTTTTGTAGAATGAGAGGTGTTATTTTCATAGCTATATAACACTTTAACAATCTCCTGTTGCTTCGCTCCAGCTGCTAATAATTGGGCTGCCACGGTCATTGCCTTTGGTGTGGTCGAAGGTGCGCTAAAGCGATTGGTGCTAGCCATAATACCAGCCAGCATGGCAGTAGCGATGTGAGCATCAATTAAGCCTTGGCCAAGTGATTCGGTGATAGAAACTAGGATTTCAGCCACACTCGAAGCCGACTGATCAATCAAATTGACCGAGCCAAAGTTATCATTAATCCGGTGATAATCAATATTAATTAGATGTATTCCGTCAAAGATTGTCGGATTTGCCTCATGCAATCGGTCAAGCTTGGCCAAAGATGGCACACCAACGGCAATTACTAAGTCGAATTGATATGCCCCGTAGCCAAAGCTCGCATCAGCCGGGGTAAAGTTACCCTGATGAGGTGTGACAACAATATTTAGCTTACCTTCTTCGATGGTGTATTTGAGTTTGTCTACCGCTACTTTGTTCATATTCAAACTAATAACAAAGTCACGAATACCATCTAAATTACGGCTGAGCTTAGAAGTATCCAGGGCTAGCGCTACCTTGGGAAAGTCATCTGTCACAATAGCATGAGTATTTTTTCCGAGCTTAGCTAAGACTGCCTGCAGAGCGACTAGACTTGCAAGCTGATCGTTATTTGGCTCGCGACCAGTCACCAATAATATAGTATTGGCCTGTCGAATGAGCTCACTAACCTGTTGTTTGGGTGTTAACTCCATAGATCTTTCGAAAAATTCACAATGTGCTATTTTATCAAAAGATAAGCATTTTGTCAAGAGGGGATGCTTATCTTTTGGATATATATTAATAGAACAAACTCAATAAAAAAGAGAACCCTCTAGTTTTTAGCATTAAAGCGCTAAAAACTAGAGGATATGAGAGCGGGGTGCCGAATAAAAACGGCTTATTCGACACCACCAACTCCCACCCAGAAGATGATCCTGGGAGCAGCACACCAATTAATCGGCTGGGGTTGATCAACCGGTGTTAGTACGCACCAGAGGAATCGAACCTCTGTCCACACCCGGGAGTGCGGAGCTACCAAGCCTGCGTCCTGTACGGAGGTCCTCCGCCAGGATGAAGCTAGGGTAAAGCCCTAGCCCATCACTGACGGAGTGCATAGGCGTGACCTCCATGGTGATTGCTGGCCCGGCACCGGGTGCAATCACCCCACCCAAAACTCAGGTGCGGCTGAGGATTGGGGAAACCTACGGGTGGGAGAAGAGAACTGGGAGGCTCAAATTTTCTCCCACCCGGGGCTACCACGCCGGATTGGGGCCAGGTAGTAGCTGAGGTTCTATTGCTCACTGCTCACAGAGAACAATAGACAGCGTCATCATACTGCACCAGAACGCTTCAAGTCAACAGGTAAACGTATGAAAATCTTATCTAAACCACCAAAACGCTTCCCCACTATTTACAAAAAGTAATTTTTAAGCTAAGATAGCCTTTGACTTTAAAACAGGTAAGGCAATGCCGATCATTAAATCTGCGATCAAACGAGATCGCCAGCAAAAAAAGCGCCAAGCGCGTAATGTAAAAATCAAGACTGGTGTGAAAATTAAGCAGAAAGCTGCTCGTACTGCTATTGCCAGTGATCCCAAAAAGGCTCAAGAAGCTCTGGTGGCTGCTATTTCTGAGATTGATCGAGCAGTGAAAAAAGGTGCTTTGCACAAAAATACTGGTAGCCGACGGGTTAGCCGTTTAACCCAAGCCTATAATGCTAAGACTGACAAACCATTTGGTACTGATAAGCCAGGTACAGCAAAGAAAAAAGCTGCGCCCAAGAGCGCTACTACCAGCAAGAAAACGCCCGCAAAAGCTAGCGCCAAGAAGAAGCCCGATACGAAAAAATAGCATACTCTTAAATATCAAGAACAATCTAACCACCCCACTTTTGGGTGGTTTTTTAGTTCGTCAGCTGATAAATCAAATCTTCCAGAGCAGATTGACTTGATTTGACACCAGTTTTTATGGCCAAATCAGCCTCAACGATATACTTATAGGCTCGGCTTAATTCTGATAGATCGATATTATAGACCTGTCGCTCGGCTTTTTGAGCTGCGTATGGAGAGATTTTAAATTCCTTGATCCAAGCTTTTGACCCGCCCTGGTTGTCATAGGCCAAGGCTAGATTACGATAGTGCCAATTGAGCATAGCTAGTATCTGCTGGTCACTAACACCGCCGTGGATAAGCTGGCGATATAGCTTAAGGGCTGCTAAAGAATCCTGGGCAACAATTGTGTCGATCAGCATAAAAATGGTCTGGTCGCTATTTGGCATGACTAACTGCTCGATCGACTCAACAGTAATATGAGCATCATAATTTATTAATTTAGTTATCTCTTGCTCGAGTTGCCACTGATCTGTACCGACTCGATCAACCAACAGACGTGCCACATCAGAAGAGATCTCTCCACCCTGCTTTTTAACATCTTGCATCACCCAGCGCCACAATTCAGGAGGTGATAAAATATTAAACTGTTTGACATTTTTCGATGGTAGCTTGGCCAGTCTTTTGAAGACTTTACCGCGTCGATCAATTTCACGCTCCTCAATAATCATCACCGTCGAATCAGGCACCGAATCTAATAATTGCTCGACCAGGTCTGGCGACAGTTTGTTTTTGGCCAACCCGCGAACAATGATCAGCCGACTGGTAGCAAATAGGGGCGCAATCGCCACCGATCGGATTAGCTCATCCAGGCTCCTTTCGTTCAAGTCAAAAACCTCAAAGCTACTGTCGCCACCAGATTTAGCGATATAGTGAGTTCGAATGCGCTCGATTTCACGACGCATGGCAAAGCTATTGTCGCCATAGAAAAAGAAAATCATGACTTGTGTCTCGATAGTCGTTGGCACTTCGGGCAAAAGTGCGTGCCCCGACCAGCTACGCGGATTTTTTTTATTTCTTTGCCGCATCTATAGCAAGGCTGGCCTTCACGCCGAAAGACTTGAGCGAACTTCAGATAGCTTCCTTTATTGCCATCAGCATCAACATAATTGCGGTCACTCGACCCACCATGATCTAAGCTTATCTGCAAACATTGACGTATCGCTTGATGTAAGCGTTTTAGCTTTATCGTACTGACCTGTCCGACTGGTGTAGCCGGATGAATCCGTGCCATAAAAAGGCTTTCATCGGCATAAATATTGCCAACTCCCGCCACGACTGATTGATCAAGAATAGCTGCCTTGATGGATGTGCGTGAGCGCCTATTCAATCGGCGCCGAAACTCTTCAAAGCTAAACTCCGACTGCA
>CAZCIH010000052.1:0-5910 GCA_964498855.1 uncultured Candidatus Saccharibacteria bacterium
ACCTAGCTGCTCAAGGCTTAATATAAGCCAAACGGCAACACCAATCGCCCCTTAGATTAGCAAATGCTTTCTTGAGGGGCTTTTGGTTTAGGCGAAACTATTTGCGATAACGTGGCTCCGATGCAAAATATGAGTAAATAATGCAAATTATAGCGGTCAAAATGACTGGTAATAACACAAACCAAAAGGCTAGTTGAGGCAAAATCATACCATATAATGTCAAAAAGCCACAGCTATACAATAGCCAACGTGCCAACCGGTGGGTCTTTCGCCAAGAGGTCGAGCTCTTGAGGGTCCAAGGCGTACGGATCCCAATTGTCCAGTTTGGCATAGCTTTTACTATTAGATTGCCAAAAGCAATATAAACCAACCCAATCCCCGGAGAAAGCCAACGCGCTACATCAATGGGATAGATCGTGTTCCACCATAAAATCAAAATAAATAGATAAAGCAATACGGCTTGGACAATAATCTCAAAATTCTCAAAATCTTTACTAGCTCGTCCAACATTGCTCCTCTTTCGATCCATCTTACGACCAAGATAAAACAATAGATACAGCGCCAAAGAGGTCAGAGGTAGTAAAAAAGCTCCCCAGAAGCGATTCGTATAGCCCTGCGGAAAGCCATTACTCATCCAGTGAATTGCCACTTTAGTGGGAAGTTGAGAATACGCAAGAGCACCAATGATAAAGCTAGCTAGCAAGATGCCCAGAATAATTTTTTGACGCTGATTTAATTTCATGCTTTATACGAATTATAGCATGAGCGGTTTCGGAAGCTAGGTTTTATCACGCACAGCCTTGGCGATCTCACTTGGATACTTAGGTGGCAGTTCGTGCCCACCTGATAGCCATTCTATCTTTGCCCCAGGCACAAGCTTGCGCAAGCGAACGATATTGGCCCTAATTATGATTGGGTCAAATCGACCAATAAATATCTCAATTGGCATCTTGGCACGCCTAAGCTGAGGAATGGGATGTTGCTGCTCAATGGCATTGCGCAGACTCATGGCAAAGCCATACCAGTTCTCATCATCTACCTGCATAGAGACTTCTTTGTCTCGCAAACGCTGATTAAAATTCAAAAAGTTCCTCGTCCAATGTGGCTGACGACGCAATTGACGATAAAACCTAAAATATGCCGTATTCATTACCTCGCCAAAGGTGGCCTGCCACTTCCCCAATACTTCATCACCCAGTTGCCCTTGCATATATATCGGTGGACTAACCAGAACTAGCTTGTTGACCTTGCCCGGATATCGATCAGCAAATTCAATTGCCACCAAAGCACCCAGCGAAAAGCCGACCAGGCAGCACTGCCCCCACACACCGTGCCTCAAAAGAGTCTGATGTAAACTCATGGCTTGTTCTGCCACGCTATAGTTGAGGCTTTTTGGCTTGGGCGAATCCCCAAATCCTAGCAAATCAACGGCTATAACACGATGATCTCTATATAGTTTATCAATAGTTTTCTGCCAATATGATGCATTACTCCCGATTCCATGGAGAAAAACTACTGTCGGACCATGGCCTTCGCTAATCGGCACTTTCATGCGATAGCCAACCAATCGATGCCATAAATCAGGTTTGTAGGGAGAGCGTTTCATACTATTATTGTAACAAGTTTAGCTGTTGTGGCACTTTTTCAATCTGCAAAAGTTTTGTTTCGTACTTTAGCTTGCTTATATCGAGCTCGATGGTTTTGCGGGGGCTAGTTCGGCCCTTAGTTATTCTGACCAAGCTTTTTGCACAATCAAAAGTATCGGCCAGCAATTCCACCACTCGCTGATTTGCCTTGCCCTCTTGAGCGGGTGCACTCACGTAAATGAGTAGCTCATTTCCGGTCCAAAATACATTATCTTTCCTTTGATTTGCTTTTACCTGAGCGCGAACTAGCATATCTAGCCCTCATAGCCAGTCATCGTCGAAACATAATTGCAGTATTCGCAATCCGAAGTGACGGGCGGTATCTCACTTGCGTCAAGACAGGCCTTCAGCTTGGCGATAGTTGGCTCAACCCAGCTGTCATTACCCATATGCTCGATTAGACGTAGATCAAAAATCACTCGCTTATTAAAGGCTTTCTCATTTGGCCTACCGGTACAATAAACCCAATAACCAGTATTACTCACTTTGTAGCCATTTTGACGCAAAAGCCATTGGTAAAATTCAATCTGGCGGCGATAAGCATCATGCCATCTCGCCTCACCTAATGATTCGACTGGCTCAGCTTTAGCTGTAGCCTTGTAGTCAACCACGATGTATTCGCCAGCAGAGTTGATCCATAAATCATCAAGCGCACCAAAAAGTAGTAAATTGTTTTTCTTATCAAGGTATTGGATGCCATGAAAATTTTCCCGCCATTTATCAAGCAATTCATGTGATGCTGGCTCAGCATCGATACCATATTCCTCTTGAATGGGGTGCTTACGGCCGTTCGCCCTATGAGTGTCAAACTCAGCCTTGAGCAGGCTATCGACAGCGGAGTTAATCGTAAAAGGTGGCGTACTGGGGCGAGCAATTTTATGCACCCTGTCAAGGTAGAAGCAACGTGGACAATCCAAAAAATTCTCCACCTTAGTACGACTAAGCTTGTATGGATTCGGATTATCCGACTGATAAGCCCCCTGATAGGGCTTGAGATTTGATTGGTTCATATGTATATTATACCGAAAATCTTACGAACGGTCAATACGGAATTATTATCTACTTGGGCTATTCATCGATTATTCGCGATGACCTCGAAGCCAAGAAGCTGTCTTTCTTATACTAGGTTTGTATTCACAACCTCCAGTATGTCATCTTAATACGCTACACCTTCCAAGCAAGATCAATCTCCTTCATAACCCGATCTGTTTCTGATAAGACTTTGATAATCCTTTGATAATGATTAAGGTCGTCAGCTGTGAGGGTGCGGCCTTTGCGGTCTTTGAGCCACTTTTGGGCGGGTTGGTAGCCGCCGATGTAGAAGTTCCAGGCCACTTCTGGCACGCCACCAAAGTATTGCGTGCCGTTGATGTAAACCTTGCCCATAACGCTAGATATAGCGTCGCCTACAACAGATGTAGCGTCTGCTACAAAAGTAATCTTTTCAACTTCGTCGCTGCCCTGCACTGGGTAAGTGGTGAGGTAATCATCGACGACAGGCGATTTCATGAGGTGGAGCTGGCGCAACTCGCGGCCGAGTGGCACTAGGCGGTCAAACTCGTCTTGCGTCGGCGCTGGCACGCGTGGGAAATCAATCTTTAGGAATTCTTTGTACTTGGCGCGGTAGCTAGGGCTGTGTAGCACGGCGTAAATGTAGTCCAGTATATCCTCTGGTTCGTAGTCTGCCGTCAGTTGACGGGTGAGAGCGGAGAGTTCAGCTGGCGCGAAGTTGGCGGTGCGAGTGCCGTCGGGGTGATAGAAGTAGAGTGGGAAGCAGTACGACTGAAAACCATAATAATTTTTATCTATAATTGCACTACTCATAAACACCTGAGAGAAATTATCGTTTGGTATAATCTTACGCATAAGATTGATACCATAATTGTCGTGCTGATAATGGTGCCAAAATGATTGACGAGGGTATTGCACGAAACCTTTTGAACGACCAGTATAGATACTATATCTGTGGTCTAGAGGTTTATAAGCTAAACAATATTTTACAGGATTGCTATTCTTAATATCAGCTATACTATTTTTAACAGTCCAATCCCTAGAGTCAACCAATGCATACTTTTCCACCAACTCCTTCTCTGTTAAACTTCTGAAATCGTTGATCTTCTCTGAGAAATTATCGTGAAACTGAACGTTGAGACTATCTCGCCCTCCTACAACTCCACTAGTTAAATTCTGCATCAAAGAGTCTATTTTTATACATGACTGGTATTCCACCTGAACTTTTATGTCTTTCGGCATAAAATAATAGTCTGGTGCCCCTAAACTGACACTTTCAAACTCAGGCTTATCATCATCTAAGGTGTTAAATTTATCCTTTCTATCACCAAAAATTTCCGCATGGTGCATATCGCCCAGTTCATCATCTAACTTTTTACCTGTTTTGACCGCCAAGATAATGCCGACACCCTGCATGATATCAAACACATTTTGGTCTTTGCTGCCGTCTGGCGCAACTTCTTTCTTTTTGCTATTACCATGTAGGTCGAGCACGTAGATTTTGTCAAAAGTCTGCAATAGGTGCTTACGCATTTGGCGGTGAATCAAGCCGTCGATGTAGCTGTTGTTGGTAATCATCGCCACGATACCGCTGCCGTTTTTGGCAATCATATCTTCGGCAAAGCGAATAAACTTGATGTAATCGTCGCTGAGTGGCTGAATGTTGCGTTCGTTTAGGTCTTTTTTGTAGTCGGCAACGAGTTTTTCGATAAATTTGCTCTTGTTGTTGCTACTGACACTATACGGCGGATTGCCCATCACCACCATGACTGGTCGTTCGCTTTTGACCTCGGCGGCGAGGCGGCTTTCTTCGCTCACGGCTTCGGCCAGGCCAAAGCTAAAGAGGTCGGGCTGCTGCGGCACGCCTTCTTCTAGCGTGTTGGTCAGGTACACGCCCAGGCGTTCGTTTAGCTTGTCGACGCCAGTTTCTTTCAGAGTCATGCCGAGCTTTAGGTGTGCGATGGTGTATGGCGCCATCATCAGCTCAAATCCATGCAGGCGCTTTAGCAAGTTGTCGTTGACATAGCTTGGCCACCTGCCCTCTTGGCCTTTGAAGCCTTCATAAATAAACTTGATAGTTTCGTTGAGGAATGTGGCGGTGCCGACGGCTGGGTCGAGCACTTGGACACGTGGCACTGTGAGCGTTTGATGAGTTGTCACTTTAGTGCGACGGTCGTGGCGTAAATCTTGACCGGTTTCTACCTGGTATTGCACCGTCTCGGTGCTGGCAAGGCCTTTTGTTAGTCCAAAATCATCTTTGAGTATTCTATCTACCTGACGCACGATATAGCGTACCACTGGCGTGGGTGTGTAGTATGCGCCCATGGCTTTGCGCTCGGCTGGGTCGTATTCTTGCAAGAAATCTTCATAAAAGTGGATGATCGGGTCTTTGCTGTCACCGCCCTCGCCTGTGATACGTAGGTGTTTGTGCACGATCATCGCAACATCACTAACACGGAATACTTCACACAGCTCATCAACAATCCAGCCTAGTTTATCTAGAAAATCAGGGCCAACAATATGGTCGAAAAAATGCCTCAAAAATGGATTACTTGACGGTACCAAATCCCTAGCCTCGGCTCTACTAAAATCCGCTGGCGTATCATCACTATAACGCGCTACAAACAGTCCATAGACGAGAGTCTGGGCATACATATCGGCAAACTGCATTTCAGAAAGATCATGCACAAGCATTCTTTTCATTAACTCATATATTTTGAGTAGAGACTCACGGCCAGTCGTCCCGGCACCACGGCGAGATTCCTTAGTCTCTGTGATAATCTCATATACAGAATCTCGAATACGTCGAGCCTTACCACCCATAATCTGGGCTAGTCTTTTGCCGTTTTTAATTATTTCGGGAGTTTGTTCTAAAAATGCTGTCATCTCACGGGCTAACCGCTCACCATTTTCTGGGGTTAGCAGAAGTTTACCATCTTTAATCTGTCCCAGGCTGATTGTCTCGTACTTTTCACCATTTCGAAAAAATCGAAAGTCTAAATAATCCGTCAGGAACAAATTGGCATAACCATGATAGCGTTGCATCTGTTCGGACTTTTCTTCTTTGTCTAGATTAGCACCTATGTCTTTGGCCTCAGCGTAGCCCTTGATTATTTTGCTGTTTGATTTTTTTAAGAAAACAAAATCTGGAGCTCCAAAATCTGACTGCTTCGGATCATTGATCGCATTGACATCATCAAAACTACTCAATAATTTTTCTAGAGCTGGACGATAAGCATGCTCACGAGCGTGA
>CAZCIH010000053.1:0-5569 GCA_964498855.1 uncultured Candidatus Saccharibacteria bacterium
CAAATCAAAACAAGCGAATAAAACAAACTATCTTGTAGCGCTCGATATTGGCACCGAATACGTCAAAGCACTGATTGGTGAAGTGGTCGGTAACAATATTGAGATTATTGGTGTTGGCCGTCAGCGCCAGCGATTGACTGATATGGCCGGTGGTGCAGTGACCGATATTTCTGGTGTGGTTGGAAATTGTGATGAGGCTTTGAAAAGAGCTGAAGAGATGAGTGGCGTGGTGGCCAAGGACGCTGTCTTGGGGATAGCCGGTGAGCTGGTTAAAGGTGCGACTACATCGGTTAGCTATCGTCGTGCTAAGCCAAATATTCAGATTGATATGGTTGAGCTAAAAGATATTATCGAGCGGGTACAAAATCAGGCTTTTGAGAAAGTGCGTAAGGAATTATCTTGGGAGACAGGCTATAAGGAAATCGAGGTCAAGCTGGTTAATGCTGCAGTGGCAGATGTGTTCATTGATGGCTATCGGGTGACCAATCCAATCGGCTTTCAGGGTCGCGATGTGACTATTCAGATTTTTAATGCTTTTGCGCCAATGGTGCACCTGGGTGCGTTACAGTCAGTCGCCCGTGATTTAGATTTAAATGTCATCAATATTGCGGCTGAGCCATTTGCGGTTGCTAAAAGTGTCGGCGCGGATGATTCAACTGAATTTTCGGCGATCTTTATTGATATAGGTGGTGGTACCAGTGATATCGCAGTGGTTAACAATGGTGGGGTTGAGGGCACTAAGATGTTTGCCATTGGTGGACGTAGCTTCACCAAGCGAATTGCCTCTTCACTGAGTTTGAGCTTTGAAGAAGCTGAAGATTTGAAACTCAAACACTCGGCCGGAAAGCTGAGTGCGACACATGAGAAAGAAGTCGCAGCAGCACTTGAGAGTGATGTAGATGTCTGGCTATCGGGCGTTGAGCTAAGCCTATCGGAGTTTGATAAGCTCGATCACCTACCAGCGCGAATACTGCTTTGTGGCGGTGGCTCGGCATTACCGGAAATAAAGAAGGCTCTGAGTGGCAGTGCTTGGTATAAAAACCTAGCTTTTGCTCGCCGGCCAAAGATTGACTTTGTAAGTCCTAGCGAGGTCAATCGCGTGATTGATAAGACGGCTAAGCTGACGAGCCAGCAGGATATTACACCGATGGGTCTGGCGAATCTAGGGCTGGATATAGTTGGTACTGAGACGATTGGTGAGAATGTATTACAGCGATTGAGTCGCACGCTAAGCTTATGAGGTATAATAATTAGATATGGAAGATGTAATATATTTAGAAAGTGATGCCGAGATCACCGAGGCAATTGATAAGCTGAAAGGAAGCTCTGGTGATCAGGTCAAGATTGTGGTGCCTGGGCGCTCTAGCTTATTGCAGAGTGTAGTCAATCTCAAACTGCTTAAGCGAAGTGCTGATAGTGCTAAGAAAGAGTTGGTATTGGTGACCAATGATCGTACGGCTAAGAATCTGGCTGGCTCGGTTGGCTTGGCAGTAGCGACGAGTGTGAAAGCAGCTCCAAAAATACCCGACTCTCATGCTCCTGAAGAAGAGAAGCCAGATATTGACGAAGCGGCCGTTGCCACCACAGCCGTTGCCGCCACCACGAAGAATCCCCTCGAGGAAGCTGATGCTGATGATTCAACGTCAGAAAAAGATGATAAATCATCATCGGGACAAGCGACAACTAGTGCCGACACAAGTTCTACTCAGGATGAAAAAAAGAGCCCAATGACGAGTCGCCGTTCAATTGGTGATAGTGACGATAAGCCGAAAGGTAAAGCCAATAAAGATAAGGGCAGTAAGAAACTGCCTGACTTTAATGCTCTGCAAAAACGCCTCTGGTTAGCCATTGGTGGAGCTATATTTTTGGCTGTCATGGTAGTGGCTTGGATATTTTTACCGAGTGCCACGGTCAAGCTACAAGTCAATGCTAAAAAGAGCCCCGTTAATACCAAATTTATCACTGACACGAGCTTGACTAAAAGTGACTATGCCAACCAAGTGCTAATGGCTCAAGAGCTCTCGACGAGCAAGAGCTTATCGGCCAACTTTACCGCTACCGGCAAAAAAGAAGTTGGCACCAAAGCCGGTGGTACTATTAGCATACAAAATTGTGATGATGCCAATCAGCACGCACTACCGGCTGGCTCAATCGTATCAACATCTGGTAAGAATTTTACAACTAATAGCGCGGTGACAATACCTGGCGGATCGACTGGTGGAGGGAAAGTCAATTGTTCATCCAATGTTAGTGTTGGTATTACAGCGACGTCTGCTGGTGAGTCATATAATTTTGGCAGCACTAGCTTCACCCTGACCGGTTTCTCGGCTCTTTTCAAGGCGACCGGCTCAACCTCGGGTGGTACAACCAAACAAGTCACCGTCGTCACGCAGTCTGATATTGATAATGCTAAAAAGGGTATGCTTGATGGCCAGGAGACAAAAGCCAAGGAGGAGCTAGTATCGAAGGCCAGTCAGGATAGTGTTGTGATTGAAGATACATTTAAAGCCGAAGAAAGTAATTTTAAATCAACTGTTGCGGCCGGAGCGGAGGCCAGTAATGGCACCGTCAGCGCGACCGTAAAGTATAGCATGGTCGAGGTACCAAAAGCTGAAATTGATAAGATGCTTAACCAAATCGTCAAGGCTGATATCGAAGGAAATAACGAAATATATGACAATGGTACGCAAAATGCAAAATACACTTTTGTTAAGGAGCTGAGCAATACTCAAGATCAGATTCAGCTTGCAACGACTGCTTTTTACGGTGAGCAACTCGACCGCGAGAAGATAGCCCAGTCCGTTGCCGGTAAAAGCAAGAAAGATGTTCCTGAGATTGTTCGTCAGTATCCGGGAGTTTCTGGTGCGACCGTTGAGGCCTGGCCTTCTTTATTGCCAAATATGCCTATCATGCCGTCACATATCAAAGTTGAACCACAGGTTAGTACTGACTGATGACCGACCATGACTTAGCGGTCAAATGCATTTTGGCGTTTGATTATGGTGAAAAACGAATTGGCTGAGCCATTAGTCGTCACGGTACACTAAAAGCTGAGCCTCTGGTCACAATTGATGGTACAGAAGATGTCTTTAGTCAAGCCAGATATATCATTGGCTTGCATCGGGCTGATTTGTTGGTTGTCGGACGGCCTCGTGGACTAGACGGCCAGACAACAGCTCAGACGAAAAAAGCTGAGGCTTTTGCTAGGCGGTTAGCCCATAAAACTGGTTTACCTGTAGAATTACAGGATGAGACATTAACGACGGTTGAGGCTGAACGTCGTTTACCTAAGAAGGCTGATTTAAAGACCCGGAAAGCTTTGCTTGATAGGATTGCTGCCCAGATAATTTTGGAGGATTTTATAAATGCCTGATGATAATCCACCATTGCCCAGTTTATCAGCTCAACCCAACCAAACTCCTAAAAAAACCAAAAAGTCGAAGAAAAAGCTTCTTTTGATTATTAGTGGTGTGTTAATAGCGACCATATTACTGATATTTGGTGTTTTTGCATATCAACTGAGCGTGCCAGTCAGTCGGAGTGACAAGCAGGTTATCTATGATGTCAAGGAGGGGCAGGGCGTTCACGAAGTAGCGACCGGGCTAAAGAAAGCTGGCTTGATCAATTCAGCTTTGGTTTTTGAGCTTTATACCAGGTTTGGACCGGCCCGTGGTAAGTTAATTCCAGGTCCGTATAGCTTGCGGAGTAGTATGAACATCAAGAATATTAGTCGATTAATCAGTACTGGCCAGATCGCTGTGGTGCGCTTGACTATCCCAGAGGGCTATACTGTTAATAAAATAGCTCGCCTTTGGGAGGCGAATGACCTTGGCTCGGCCGATGATTTTATTGCTGCTACCAAGCAAACTTATCAATATGATTCTCTACCAGATAATAATACCCAAGGCAATTTAGAGGGCTTTCTCTTTCCAGCCACCTATGAGGTAAAATTAACTGATACACCGTCAGATCTTATCAACCAAATGCTAACGGCTTATGGTAAAAAGGCGGCTCCACTCATAAAGAGTCGCCCGGCATCCGATCTTAATGATTATCAAGTATTAACACTGGCTTCTATCGTCGAATTTGAAGGGCTGACCGAAGAAGATCGTAAGATGATTGCCGGGGTATTCCTAAATCGTCTAAAAGCCGGTATGAAATTGCAGAGCGACGTTACTGTCAACTACGCCACTGGCAAGAGTACCACAGTCCCAAGTGACTTAAAAATTGACTCACCGTATAATACTTATATTGTTAAGGGGTTGCCACCGGCACCAATTGGTTCTCCTGGATTGGAATCAATTGGAGCAGTAGTGAGTCCGACAAAGAATGATTATCTATTCTTTCTAGCTGATAAAAATGGTAAAGTTCATTACGCCACAACCTTAACAGATCACGAGAAGAATATTAAAGCCTACCTACAATAGGTCGTTTTAGCCTAAACAAAGGTTAAATCGAGCTATTGACTGACGAAAATCATCATGCTAGTATTGAACACGTGAATTTGATAAGCATAAGCGCGATGATGCATGCGAAACCATCTCGATAGACGCTTCTAAATGCCTCTGCTGATTCACCTGCAACTAAAAATAGTTAGATTAAGAAGTTCTAAAAAACTTTACACTAATCAATCAGGTCGAAGGAACTTCGGTCCACTTTTTCAATCAAGTGGAGACGGACATTTTTTGCAGTATTATTCCTGTCAAAACGTGCTTTGCAAATAATAACAAAAGTGCGTAGGAAAAGGAGCTCTTTATCAGTAGAAAAGCTTTTGGACTTACCCTCAAAGTGCGTCATGAATCATATCTTGGCGTGGGTACCAACCAGAATTTTTCGAACATAAAAGATCAAACCGACTCATCATCGCAGTCTATTCAGTCTCGAGTCGAAAAAATTCAAACACGAAATCTGACTTCAAAGATTACGACAGTCTTTCAAGCCCTAACGGGAAAAAATAAATCATCTCATCGCTTTTTCGTCCATGTTGGCGTATTGGCACTTGCTCTGACGGTGATTAGCTTTGGAAAGCTAGCCCCGATGCAATCAGACAAGATTGTTAATCAGACCAGTGGGGTGGGTGCGGCTGATGACCAAACTTCGCTACTTACGACCGGTGCAATTTTGGCCGAGAGTACCAAGAGCTTGGTTGGCAGCGACTTGAAGCAGAAGGCAAACGATGCCAATGCTCAGGTGTATTTGGCGACGGCTGGTGATGATTTCTTGGCTCAGCGACAGCCTATTACAACAGCTGGTAGCCCGACCCGTGATATTATCTCTTACTCTGTCGCTAATGGCGATACGATTTGGACTATTGCAGCCAAATTCAATATTACTACCGATACACTCAAATGGGCCAACAATTTAAACGACGATGATATCTTAAAACCTGGCAGCTCACTAACAATTCTGCCAACAAATGGCGTGCTTTTGACGGCTGAGGGTGGTGAGAGTGTAGCTACTTTAGCAGAAAAGTATAAGACAAGCGCTTCGCTAATTGATAGCTATAATAATCTCGAGGGTAAGTCGCCGGTAGCCGGCCAAAAGCTCATTTTACCTGATGGTGTTAAGC
>CAZCIH010000054.1:0-5533 GCA_964498855.1 uncultured Candidatus Saccharibacteria bacterium
AATATATTTTTTTGTTCAATCCCAATTTTACCAATTTGACGTAATCGACCGGTAACTCCATCTCCGTAAAAGCTAAAGCCAAAGGATACCTTTTTTGCCGGATTTATGTCCGTAATGAAGCTAGTGATAATATTTTTAATTTGGTCTAGTTTTTGATTGATTTTTGCCATCTCGACATCGGCTATTGGTTTAACTACCTTAATGACCCCGCCCAGCTGGTTGATATCTACTTGGCTAGATTTGACCAGGCAGATATCTTCTGCCAGAAAGGCGCCTTCGTCAAAAACTGTCTCAACTTCCGCTTGACATAGATTTGTTTCACGCCCAAGGATTAATAACTTTTTCATATGTATAGTATAACTTAAAAGGTATACCAATTAGCTTTTAGGTGTCATCATAAGCTAAAATAATGAATATATGAAGATAAAACATTTCTTATTCTTTATCGCATTAGTAATTTTGGGCATATTATTTGTTCTGAATATCGGTAAATTACAAAATCTCAAGAATCTTGTCCAGAATATGAACATCTGGATATTAAGCTCAATAATTATTGTGCGTTATCTAAGCTACTGGGCTAATAGTAAGTATTTTCAAGCTTTTTTTAAAATCTTTGATCAAAAAATAAAACATAAACGTCTTTTCCCGGTAGTGATGTCGATGAATTTTGTTAACACAGTCTTTCCAAGCGGGGGTATTTCAGGAGTTTCATTTATGAGCCATGAGCTTTCGGATCAAGTCAACAGCCGTACAGTCACGATGGCACAGATTTTTTGGTATCCGATTAGTTTTTTTTGCTATCTAATTTATGCTATCCTAGCTTTTGGCCTGCTATTTCTTTCCAATCAGCCGATTCGAATTAGTTCAAAAATCGTCTTAATTTTCTTAATCACGATAATCGTTTTAGGTGCAGTGGCGGCTGTCTTGCTTTTTTCGCGCGATCTGACCAAGCGATTAATGTATTGGCTAACCCGTCCAATTAATGCTGTATTGAAGCGGTTTAAGCATGACACTCTATCGGCCAAAAATGTAGAGAGTTTTATTAATGATTTTTATGATACCTTGAGTTATATATCAAAAAATCATTTACAATTGCGATCACCTATTCTTGCTGTGATGGCCTATGTATTTTTTGAGGTGCTGTCAATATATATCGTTTTTTTAGCTTTTGGAGCCTTGGTAAACCCGGGTGTTGTGATTGCTGGCTATGTTTTGGCACTAGTTTTTTCTCTCGCTTCAATATTTACAGGTGGAATAGGTGTATATGAAGCCACTATGGTGGCCACTTTTGTCGCTTTAGGCAAGCCTTTTGCATTGAGTTTGCCGGTTGTGACGGTTTATCGACTGATTGCGTTGTGGCTTTTTATTCCGCTTGGGCTATATTATTACAAAAAATCTATGATTGATAAGAAACAACCACAAGGGCAAATAAAACATGGAAAATGAAATTTTATCGGTCAGTCAATTTCAGGCCTTGTTAAATCAAACGCTCGAATTTGCTTATCCCTCTGTCGTGATTGAAGGTGAAGTTGCTAGCTTTAAAGTGAATCAGGGAAAATGGGTCTTTTTTGACCTAAAAGATGAAAATTGCACCATTAGCTGTTTTATGACGGTCTATAATCTAAAACTACCACTCGAGGATGGCATGCTCATAAGGGTAATCGCCACGCCAAATTTGACTAAATGGGGTAAATTTAGTTTAACAGTCAAAGATATTGAGCTTTCTGGAGAAGGTGCTGTAAAAAAAGCCTTTGAGCAACTTAAGGCGCGCTTTGAAAAAGAGGGCTTATTTGCGCTTGAGCGCAAGCGCGCTCTACCAGACTATCCACATCGGATTGCCCTGATAACATCGAAGCAGGCCGCTGCTTTCAATGACTTTATAACAATTCTAAATGATCGTTGGAGTGGTTTAGCAGTTGATCAGGCTCAAGTACAGGTGCAGGGGATAGAAGCTCCAAAACAAGTTGTTCGAGCCATCAATTATTTCAACCAGAACTCGAGCGATTATGATGTGCTGATTGTTATTCGGGGTGGCGGTAGTGCGGAAGATCTACAAGCCTTTAATCATGAAGATGTCGTTCGTGCGATTTATGGTTCTAAAATCATCACACTCGTAGCGATTGGACACGAGGACGATGTTAGCTTGGCGGAATTAGCTGCTGATCTGCGTGCTGCTACACCGACGGATGCGGCCAGGCGTCTGGTACCCGATAAAAGACAAGTTATTACGAGCTTAGCTCATCAACAGCAAGCATTGTATCAGAGTTTATCTGGAATAATTACTAAGGCTGAAGCAAAGATCGAGCGGGTTAATCACGGCTTTAGTCAGCTATACCACGCACTCAGCTCAAAGCTTCAGCAGTTAATCTCTCAGAATTACCACAATATTGATCAGCTAATTCGTTTACAGACACAAAAAGTTAGCTCCATTAGTCGCTTACTAGTCAGTTTGGATCCGAAGGCAATCTTGGCTAGAGGATATAGTATAGCGACTGTCAATGGACGAGTTGTAACCAAGCCAGAACAGATTAAGTCAGAAAGTCATGTTATGCTACAATTACACCAAGGTACAGTAGAGCTAAGGCGAACCAAAGGAGGAAGAAATGTCAGAGCTTCAAGCAAGTCGCAAGACACGAGCCAAACACGACTCCAATTTTGATTTTGGTAAATCGATGACTGAGCTAGAGGAGATAGCGGACTATTTGCAGGGAAGTGAAGTTAATTTGGATGAGGCGATAAAAAAATATGAACGAGGAACTGAGATAGCCCGACAATTGCGGGATTACCTAAAGTCGGCAGAAAATAAAATCGAAACGCTTAAGAAGAATTTCGACCAAGAATAGTCTTTCCAAGCTGACAGTTTTATGGTATCGTATGGTATGTTATGAAGCCTATTCCAGACTATTTCCTGGCACTTGTCAAGCAAGGAGCTAACTATGTTAGCAATGATGAGGCCGAGCGTGCCATCCGAGCAGTTACTAGCATGCTAGATACTACTATTGAACCAGCAAGAGCTAAGCGACTATTTTCTTTTCTACCTAGCTATTTGCAACCAAGCAAAAATAAATTTTTTGTTAAATTGACTAATTGGCAACCTCGATATCGCCACCAGACAGCTCTAGAGCGACTAAAACTCAACTTGCAATTAACTGATCATACTGAGGTTGAGAACTTGCTCCAGGCCTATTTTAAGGCTGTGAAAGTTGTGCTTGAGCCACGTCAAAGGGTTAGTTTGGCGCGCATTTTACCTCCCGAACTAAACCATATATATCTATCCGCTTAACGAGTCGATTTTTATGTCTCACCCGAGTATTATTCATCAGCGCGATCAAATATTATATCCCGATATTCTGTTCAATCGACCGATTAATCCTCTCCTTAAGCCACATATCCTCTTGGTGGGCGGTCGCCCTGGTGGGCTAAAAGAGCTGAGTGATTGCTATAATACTATTCTGGCTTTAGGCATATTCCCAGAGCTAGTTACACCTGTTGCAGTAGGACAACTTACCCCTGGCTTACGTCCGGCTGTTGAGCTAAAAAGCTTGCAGGGTGGCCAGCTAGATAAGTCACAATTAGGGCAGGTAATAACAGAAAACCACCTGGTCGTTTTAGCACCTGGTCTGGCTAAGGGAAGTATTAACCAACTAGCAATAGAGTATATTCTAAGTAATAGCCAAGCAATTATGCTATTAACTGATGAAGCTCTGCAACTGGCACAAATAAATGCTGAGATATTTAGACGGCAAAAGGCTATTTTTTGTCTCAGCACGGAAGGACTGGTGGCAATGGCGAATTATTTGGGAGTTGCCGTTACGATTAGGCCAAAAAGAGGCATATTTAATCATTTTGATATTATTTGTGCTATCCAGGAAGCAGTCGGTGGGGTCTTTATAGTATATAGTCAGAGCCAGATAATAATAGTGGATAAGCCTGATCGAATTGGCTTAGTCGAGCTTGATCAAGCAGAGATCCCTGTCTTAAGAGGCATTCTGCTTGGTCTTGTGGCAGCAATATCAGCAGATATTGGCCAGCAAATGAGTAATATTTTTGAAAAAAGTCTGGTAGCGGGTTATCTTTTGCGTCAGAATTATCAATCAAATAATATCATCTCATCCATTAAGGAGGAGATTAGAAGTGGTTATTAATAATCAGTTGATAGCAAGGCTGGTACCAGAGGTGGGACTCGAACCCACAAGGAGTTGCCTCCACATGATTTTGAGTCATGCGTGTATACCAATTCCACCACTCTGGCCTGGTTACTGTCACAAAACTATTGTATTATAATAGATTATGTTAAGTAATAAAAGTAAACGAAGTTTTGCATGCAAAGACAGGATGATATAAATATCGACGAATTGACTGGTGCCAGCCAGCCAAACATATCTGGTCACAAAAAGGAGCATCATCGCAAGCAGACAAAGGCCGAGCTTGAGGCGGCAGCACTTCTAATGGCGTCAAATGCCGATACGGATAAACCTAAAATTGCTCCGCCACCATTGCCTCCGAAGAAAGCCGAGCCAATGCCAGTCGACCAGGCGAGCCGTAGTCATAAAGCACGTACCATGCATAATTCCGGCTCATCGGTCCCATCGGCACAGCCCTCTCGCTTTTACTCTTCCTGGCTAGGGCAAACCGTCGCTAAGCTACATTTAAATAAAATATTTACCAGATCACGTCTAAAGTATATTGGTATCGGCCTGGCAAGCTTTGCAGTTTTTGCGATTGTACTAAATGCTCCAGTAATTTTTTCTCAAATTAATTATTTCTTGCATCCCCCTAAAACTCAGCCGAGCGTCAGCCTACCAACTCAGGCGAACAATGTCAGTACGAATCAAGCAGAGGTGGTAGCACCAGAGAATGTTCTGATTATCTCAAAAATCAATGCCAATGCACCCTTGGTGATGGAGCCTAGCCAGCAGGAGGCAAATATTCAAAAGGCCTTGCAGAATGGTGTGGTACACTATGCCGGCACAGCCGTACCGGGTGAGATAGGAAATGTAGTTGTGGTGGGGCACTCTAGCAATGATTGGTGGGAGCCGGGAAACTATAAATTCGTTTTTGCTCTACTCGATAAATTGACTGTGGGTGATAAAATTCAAGTAAATTATTCATCGAAAAAATATGTTTATGAAGTTACCAATACGAAAGTTGTTTTGCCAACCGATCTGTCCGTCTTAAATCAGACCAGTGAGCCAACCCTAACGCTAATCACCTGTACACCGGTGGGAACAAATTGGAAGCGATTAATCGTTACCGCCAAGCAAGTCGAGCCACTACCATCGAATCAAACAAAGCCACAACTGGCCTCTAGTGAAGATATAAAAACTGCCAATTTGCCTGGTAGTGCAACTAGCTTTGGCGATCAAGTCGGCGGCTTTTTCGATAAGTTATTCGCATTTTTCAGGCCAGGTAGTGAAAACGACCAACCCGCAACCAACCCTCCGGATAACAATCAGCTACACTTACCCGAGGTGAGCTAAATCATTTTTTCTTTAGTGTAAAATATAACTTCTTAACACTGGTGTCATTGACG
>CAZCIH010000055.1:0-5311 GCA_964498855.1 uncultured Candidatus Saccharibacteria bacterium
CCGTACCTGAGACTCAAGCTTTTTATTTTTCTCTCCACGGCTCGTCAATGAGCCAAATAATTCCACTGTACTGCCAACCTTCTGTTTAGAAGTCGTAAAAAAGCGACCAACAGGGTTAAAGGCCTGGTCCACCACAATACGCAGTGGCCATAGGGCGCCAGTCAGCTGCAGTATTATCACCACCACAGCAACAATTAAAATAGTTACGGTTGTTAATCGTATCTTTCGCTTCATATCCTATTATTTTAGCATGGTCTAGAGGCAGAACAGACTAGCGTGGAGTTTTTTCATATTGTGTAGAAACTAGGACATCTTTGAGATTATCAATGTCTTCTAATACCAGCCCGGCTCCACGCACCACTGCCGTTAGTGGATCGTCGGCGATGTGAATTGGCATCTTGGTTTGTTGATTTAGTAGCTTATCCAAGCCTCGCAAGAGTGCACCGCCACCAGCCAGATAAATACCCTTGTCCATAATATCGGCAATTAGCTCGGGTGGCGTCTCCTCGATAGTACTTTTGACCGCATCAACAATTGTTCGTACACTTTTGTTGAGTGCCTGACGAACCTGATCGGAAGTGATAATTATCTCCTTAGGAAGCCCTGTAACTATATCGCGACCACGAATCGGCGCCTCTAGCTCCTCGTCGATTTTACAGGCTGAGCCAACATTTATCTTAATTGCTTCAGCTGTCCTTTCGCCCACTTGTAGGTTAAATTTTTCCTTGGCATAAGTGATAATATCCTCAGTCAACTCATCACCAGCTATCCGAATACTTCGACTAGCCACTATTCCACCCAGACTGATAACTGCCACCTCGCTAGTACCACCACCAATATCAACAATCATCGATCCCGCCGCATCATGCACCGGCAAACGACTACCAACCGCTGCTGCCATCGGCTCTTCGATCAAGTAAGCTTGTCTTGCCCCGGCGTTAGTAGTAGCATCCTCGACCGCTCGCTTCTCGACTTCGGTCACACCCGATGGGATACCAATAACAACACGTGGTCGTGGAAAAAAAGCAAAGCTTTCTTTATGAACCTTCTCAATAAAGTACTTTAGCATCTGCTCAGTGATCTCAAAATCACTAACCACACCATCAACCAAAGGACGAGAGGCTACTATATGGGCGGGTGTTTTTCCAACCATAGTTTTAGCCTCCTCACCGATGGCTAGGATTTGCTTAGTCTTAGTATTGATCGCGACAACGCTTGGCTCGTTGATAATAATACCCTTACCACGAACATAGACCAGGGTGTTTGCTGTACCCAGGTCTATGCCAATATCGTGCGAAAATCTTCCTAGTAGGTTTTTTAGCATAGGCTCACTTGTCTATTTCTATCCTAGTTTAGCAATTGTTTGCCACTGGCCGCAAGGATAAGCTAGGCTAAAGTTTTAATAAAACAAAAAACGCCAAGGCATTGTTGAACACATGGAATAATATTCCCGGACCGATCGACTTAGTTCGACGGTACATCAATCCCAATAGTACCCCCAAAATAAAAGTATATATACCAACATTGACTTGCATGTGTAAAACACCAAACAGAATACTAGACAGCCCAATACCTACTAAGTCACCCCACCGCGCGCTAAAGGCAGGTAGTAAAAACCCTCTAAAGTAGACCTCTTCAATCACCGGTGCAATCAAAACTGTAACAATAAAACTTGCTACAAGACCTGGGCCATGTCGTCCTAGCTCAAATCCACTCTTTTGGGCTTCATCTAGATTTACCTGTGGCAATAACACCGAAACTGTCAAATAGGCTATGTAGACCAAGCCGATAAATAGTAAAAACGAACCCAGTATCAACAATATAGTCCGAACTACATTAAACTTCCGCAGTCCAAAATCAGCCAATTTTAGCTTATAACGCCATTTCACTGCCAAAAGCAGTCCAATCTCGATGGTAAAGCTAATCACAATACGAACGATCGTAGCAATCCTATTGTCGCCCAGAATGAATCTGGCAGTCTCGATCGAAATTAAGCCAGATTTAGCTAAGACAAGAACAATCAACCAGATAGATAAAGGTATTAATATTGTTAACAGCACCACTACAAGAGCAGTTAAAACCGACCATTCAGGAACCTGGAATGAATTTTTTCTACTTATTTTTCTCATCGCAAGCGCGCGACATCAGCAATCGAAACAATCACCATCAATATGATTAGAGCGGCAAATCCGGCGATATGGATCAGATTCTCGACTCGACCACTAACTTTTACACCCATCTTTCCTAGCCATACGACAAGCAGACGTCCACCATCGAGGGCCGGGATTGGTAAGGCGTTGATAATAGCCAGAGATAAAGAAATAGAGGCAATAAGAGCAACCACATACCGCCAGCCAAATTTGAAGACCTGTCCGAAAATTGCTGTGATGCCGATCGGTCCAGTGACCGTCTCACCCACTTTAGCATGCAAAAACAGACCCGTAATCATGCTACCGAAAGCTGCTAGAGTGGCCCAAATCATCTGCAATATCATCATAGCCGCTGCTATCGGTGCAGCCCATAAATCATATTGATAAAGTTGCTCAGGCATCGTCGCAACGCCAAAGAAACCAGCTTGATTATCTTTTTGCTCTAATTGCGTCTTAACCTCACGCTCCTGACCATCACTCGTTACTACGATATCAACAGTTTGACCAGCATGCGATTTTGTAAAATCTCGAAATTGCTCCGTTGTAGTGAAAGTCACTCCATTAGCTTTAACAATCCAATCACCAGGCTTCATCCCAGCCCGATCGGCTGGAGAACCTTGACTTACTTGCATGACAAGCAGATGATTTGGACCTACGGCGTGTGGCTGGATCGGACCTACAGATGGCATCTTGCCAGGCAGAAGAGGTGGCATCCCAAAGATTGCCAGCAAAGTCAATAAAAAGTAGGCGAAAACCAAATTCATCGCCACACCAGCAAGCAGTATCTTGGTTTTTACTTTGGCAGATTGCGCACTAAAGCTATCTTTTGACTTATCATCCCCCGTCTCTCCCTTAATCCGAACAAAGCCACCGAGTGGCAAGGCGTTGATACTATACAGTACACCACCCTTCTTCTTGCCCCATAATCGTGGCGGGAAACCGACACCAAACTCATCTACCTTCACTCCATTGCGCCGGGCAACTACAAAATGACCCCACTCGTGAATTACGACTAAAAAAGTGAATACCAATAATACAATCAAAATCGTAAGTATAATCATATTGTACATATTAGCATAGTTTATTAGCTAATTTAGCATTAAGTTTAGCTTTTGTGCCTGGAAAAATGTAGCAATAGCAAAGAAACAATATACTAAAATCAGAGTGGTCTAAAAAACATAACACCTACGAAAAGATTCACCAAGTATTAGTATTGCTATCGTCCAATAACAAACAAAAATTGTTATAACTACTATGCCAATACTAAGCAAAAGAGATGCTATCAGTGAAGTTACTTTGTCGCGTTTTCGCCTAAAAGTAGCGTATAAACCAATCAAACTATTTATGAATATGGACCCTAAAGTTGTAAATACCAAGAAATACACAATAATACCACCAACTAAACCAATATCTGGTTTACATTGTGACGATACATTATACAAAAAACTAATAATCAGAGATAAGAGCAAAGCGATGCCGACAGAAAATAACATATACCGCATATGACGTCGGAATTTTTTTTGTTTATCATCAAGATCTGGATGTGAACTAGGGGCGACATTCATGGAAATCATTTGATTTTCGAGATGCTTCTCTTCCTCAGATTTTCCAAAGAATGTTAGCATATACTTAGGCTCCAAATCGGCGTTTACGGCGTTGGTATTCGGCAATCACCCCTTCAAGTGTAGCTTCATCAAATTCTGGCCAGGATTTATCAATAAACAATAGCTCAGCATAGGCGCTATCCCAAAGCCAGAAATTACTCAAACGCTTCTCGCCAGAAGTGCGCACGATCATATCCGGAGCTGGGATATCATGACTCCAAAGATGTTGCTTTAAAACGTCCTCGGTTATTTTATCTGCCTGAACGCCAGAAGCGATTAAATTACGCACCCCTGATAATATCTCCTCGTGTCCACCATAATTAAAACACAGCGTTAGTGTCGGACCAGTATTATCTTTAGTTAGCTCCTGCACTTCATTAACAACCTTAACTACCTTCGGACTCAGACCATCATGGCTACCAATAATACGTACGCGGACATTTTTATCATGCAAAGCTCTTAAATCATGCTTAAACAGTCTATATGTTAGAGCCATTAGGTATTTAACCTCGTTTGCCTCCCGCCGCCAATTTTCGGTCGAGAAAACGTAGGCGCTGAAAAAGTTTATTCCGCGATTAAAGGCTAGATCGACAATCTGCTTAAGATTCTCATAGCCTCGATAATGACCTTCATATTTAGTTAAGCCATTGGCCACCGCCCATCGTCTATTTCCATCTAAGATAATAGCTAGATGATTTATTTGTGTGGTTTTGGCTGTACTACTCATAATTTATATCCCTCCTCAAAAAAAAGCCGTGCGAAGGCTCTATAATTCCATCATCTCTCGCTCTTTAGCACTAAATAAGTCGGCTGCCTTTTTATGATAAGTCTCTATCAGATTATTGAGCTGTTTTTCAATCTGATAGAAGTCATCTTCAGAAATTTCTTTGGCTTTTTGAGCTTTCTTGGCTTCATTGAGTGCCTCATGGCGAGCGTTGCGCAAGGCCACATTACAAGCCTCTGTCTTTTCTGAGACTAATTTCACCAGTTGAGCCCGACGCTCCTCAGTCAAAGGTGGAATATTAAGACGAATAACATGGCCATCGCTACTCGGGTTTAGCCCTAAGCTATGATTGTCACGAATTGCCTTTTCGATAATAGCCATGTTTGTCTTATCCCAGGGCTGGATTGCTATAGTACGTGCATCTGGAGTAAGAACAGTGGCAATTTGTTTGATCAGCATCTCCTGACCATAAACATCAACTTTAAGCGAGTCAACCAAACCAGCCTGAGCACGACCACCACGAACCTGACCTAATTCTTCCTCGAAGTATTCTAGAGCTTTACGCATTTTCGGCTCGGCCGCCGCGGCTATGCTGTGCGTCATATTATTGATTATATACCAAGTTTAGCTATTTTCGCCCAACTCAATGCGATTAAATCGGCGCACAACGACATTTTCACCAATTTTAGCAATCAAGTTTTTAACCATATCTTCAATCGAGACATCTGGGTCTTTGATAAATGCTTGTTTGCTCAAACAAACACTCTGATAGTATTTATTGATTTTACCTTCAACAATATTTTCAGTATGCTCGGACTGCTTAAAACTTTCCT
>CAZCIH010000056.1:0-5303 GCA_964498855.1 uncultured Candidatus Saccharibacteria bacterium
CTTTGAGCCAAAGAGTTGTTCGAAATTCATCTAACCAAATGTCTCCACAAATATTAGCTCAAAATAAGCCTTTTTTAGCTTACTTTTTCAAAATCATTATAGTCGCAAAGAAATGAAAAAACCAGTAATTTATTCAAATTTCATATTTTTCAACACCATCCCGCTGGCTCAGATACCATTGAAAATCTTTTATGGTCTGGCTGAGGCAGTGGCTCGAGCCGACTCAACATATTTGTCTGCCAGCCGAGTAAAGACAAAATCTGCCATTTGGCGATGCATAGCCGTCTCTAGCAAAAAATCAGCCACCGTTGGATTCTTTGGTAGAAAGCTTCCATGTAAGTAAGTGCCGATAGCATTTTTATACCTAACCCCCTCATATCGACGCTCACTATTGTTTCCATAACCTTTGATAACCGCACCAAGTGGCTCAGCCGTTGATCCTAAGTGGGTTTGTCCACTATGATTCTCAAATCCTATCAGACGCCCAAACTGCTCACTTTGAGTAATTATATTGCCAATCATACGACTTGAAGAAGCTTTAGTAGTGATATCAAACACACCAATACCGTTAAGTTTACTCCCGCCTGTTGCTTCGAAATAGTGACCAAATAGCTGATAGCCACCGCAGACAGTTAGAGCTGGCACGCCAGTCAAAATGGCAGATTTGATTTGCTCTCCCTTAGATCGCAAATCTGTTGCGATGATGGCCTGCCCACTGTCCTGTCCACCACCCATGAAAAGTAAGTCGAATTCAGTTGGCAATTTATCACCTTGATTGACTTCGCATACCTCTAAATCAATACCGCACCACTGGGCCCTTTTTGATAAACAAATCACATTACCACGGTCTCCGTAGATATTCATCGCCCGTGGATAGAGATAGACCAGCTTTATTTTAGGTGATTTCATCGCCAAAACTCCTCTCCATTTGAATTCCGTATCAATATTTTTCTTGCCTCCAGCATAGCCGTGTAAGTTGGTAGTATCAGTGCCCTTTGACCAGGTTTGGTCTTATCAGCAAGCTTTTTGATAGCCTTGCCCACATCTGGCTCTACGGTGATATCAGTTAGACCAGCATACTCGAGACGAAGAGCCATATCGTAAGCCCGCAATCCACTGACAAATATTGGGCCCTCGCAGCCAGTCATATCTTCAATAGCTACATCCCACAGCCAGCTTACATCCCGGCCGTCAGCAAAATTATCATTAATTATGATTAATATAGGCTCAGTATTAGATTGGGCTAAAAATGTCGAGATAATTTGATTAAAGCCAGTCGGATTTTTGATTAGTAACAAGAGCATCCGCCGCCCCTCGAAATTAACCTCTTCCACTCTTCCAAAGGCTGCTGTGACATCGGCTAGTGAAGTCACCACGGAAACGGGATTGAGCTTCAAACATGAAGCGACACTCAAAGTGGCAAGAGCGTTGTAGATATTGTATAGACCGGGCAGTTTCAACTTTAGTTTTAGCTCATCACCAGCTATCTTAATAGTCGATAAGCTGCCGGTCTGATCTTCTTTGCCTACCTTCACTACCTCTATATTTGGGTTTGGCCGAACAAAATCACCATTGGCTGTTTGATATATCCCAAGATGGCCAAAATATCGCTTTTTGTACTCCAGCTGCTGATTTGATGTAGGACTTTTTACAACATCAATCGCTGTATCATGCTCTAAAGTCTTTCTGTCATAGTTTGAAATGCCAAAATATATCGGTTTATGGTCACTAGCCAAGCTAACCACCATCGGATCGTCTGCATTTAAACAAAGCTGGCCAGTAAAACCTTGTAAAGTTTTTCGTAGTAGCTTGGCCGTGCTGTCGACTTCACCATAGCGATCAAGCTGGTCACGAAATAAATTCGTCACTACCAATACAGTTGGTTTTAATGACTTCATCACTCCCGACAAACTAGCTTCATCAACCTCTAGCAAAGCCAGATCTGCCTTGATACGACCGCGCAAATCAGACTCCGCTATCAGAGTCGAAATAATCCCACGTGATAGATTTGAGCCAGTTCGATTGTGAATAAAGCTTATGTCGGCTGACTCTAACACCTGTGCCACCATTTTCGAGGTGGTTGTCTTACCGTTAGTACCAGTGATAATGACAATACCACGACTGAAATTATGTTTTGCTAAGTCTTTTAAGATATTCGATTGCAGTTTCTCGGCAACCAAGCCAGGAAAGGCTGAGCCACCACTGCCAGTCATGCGATTAAGCCAGGCGGCTAGTTTTGCCAGGGTAATTGTCAGGCTAGTTCTCATAATCTGTATTGTAACATTTTAGACTCAGCTCAGATAATCATTGATTAACTCTGCTGCCTGCTGGTGAGAATTTATCCAGTGGATGTGTTGATTGCGCCTAAACCAAGTATTTTGTTTTTTAGCCAGTGCCATCGTGTCTCTAATAATTTGCTCTTTGAGGTCGCTTTGCATTAGTTCACCGGACAAAAAACTCAACACCGCACCGTAGCCAGTGGTTTGCAATAAGACATTGTCTTGTCCCAAACGCTGACTCAGCATTTTAGTCTCTTGAACTAATCCTTTGTTCAACATTTCTTCCGTGCGTATAGCTATATTTTCTTTTAGTTGAGCTAAATTCGTTGATATACCTAAAACTAGTGAATCAATATTTTTTTGCTTCCGATCATCATCTTTGGCTGGACCTTTGAGAATTAATTGCTCGACACGACGGCGATTTTTACTATCAATATTCTTTATTTCTATCGGATAGAGCTTAGTCGCCTGCTCGACTAGTTCAGCCAAGCTCATTTCATCAAGCCTTTGGTCGGGGTATAGTCTGGGGTTGCGGAATTGATAATCAAACAAAACCGCATCGATATACATACCACTCCCACCCACCAGAAATGGTAAGTCACCCTCTTGCCAGATATGCTTCATAGCATTTTGTGCAGCTTGCTTGAAGTCTCGAGCACTAAATTGATCAGTTGGATCGACTATGTCCAACAGATGGTGCCTAACCATTTGTTGCTGTTGCTTGGTTGGCTTAGCTGTACCAATATCAAGTCCACGATATATCGTCCGCGAATCAGCACAGATTATCTGACCTCGGAATTTTTGCGCTAATTGCAGGGCCAATGTTGTCTTGCCACTAGCCGTCGGTCCTAGGATCGTGATAAATTTCGGTCGCATATGGGATTTGCCTACAAGCTTCGCAAGGCCACCTGAGCTTTAGCTTTATCAATAAAATCAGCCAGCTCCTCTACCCCCTGATCGCCTTGACCAAATCGTCGTGCCGCCACCTGACCAGTTTTTGCCTCTTTCTCTCCGACTACCAAAATATAGGGTATTTTCTGTAGTTCGGCCGCTCGTATTCTCTTTCCCAGTGAATCATTATCATCATCTATCCTTGCTCGCAAGCCAGCCTCTCGCAGACTATCCAACACTTGCCGCCCATAAGCATTATACTTCTCTGATACGGGCACCACCATCACTTGCACCGGAGCCAACCAGAGTGGGAAAACTCCCGCAAAATGCTCAATCAGCAAAGCAATCGCGCGCTCAAGTGAACCGGCAATGGCACAGTGGATCATCACGACCCGTTCAGCTTGACCCTTTTCATTGGCACAAGTCAGATCAAAGCTCTCGGGCTGATTAAAATCAAGCTGAATTGTACCAACCTGTAGCTCGCGACCAAGTGAATCACGTCCTATAAAGTCTAGCTTGGGTCCATAAAAGGCCGCCTCACCCGGGCCGTCGATGAAGTCCTGTCCGAGCTTGGATTTAACTATCTTAGCCAATACCCCTTCGGCTCGTTGCCAAAGCTTTTTATCTCCAGCATAAGCTGACTCATCTTGACCACGGCGAGATAATCGCACCTGCAATGGTATATCAAAAGTTTTGTAAAACTTCTCGATAATATCCCAAATATTTAATATTTCTTGCTCTACTTGGTCGATACGACAAAAAACATGCGCATCGTCCTGCGTAATACCACCACGGACACGCTCTAGCCCCTGCAACTCACCCGTCTGCTCATCGCGGTAAACCATAGTTGTCTCTTGATAGCGGATCGGTAGCTCTCGATATGAGCGTGGACTAGCGGCATAAATCTGGGTGTGATGTGGGCAGTTCATCGGCTTGATGGCAAACTCATGGCCCTCACGACTTTTTATCCGAAAAAGCTCTTGCTTGAACTTACTCCAATGACCACTGACCTCATAGAGGTCTTTTTTGGTTATATGCGGGATAGCCACAGCCTGATAATCATATGGGCTTCTTAGCTCAGCCACCAATTTATCAATCTCTTGGCGTAAGATAGTGCCCTTTGGCGTCCATAGCGGTAGGCCTGGTCCGACTAGGTCGGAAAAAGTAAACAAATCTAGCTCACGACCCAGCTTACGATGATCACGTTTCTTAGCTTCTTCTTGTTGCCACATATAGTCCTCTAGCTCTTTAGCATTAGCAAAAGCAACCCCATATAGTCTTTGTAGCTGCGGTTTATTCTCATCACCACGCCAATATGCTCCAGCTAGTTTTGTCAGCTTAAAAGCTCCTACCTGATCACTTTTTTCAATGTGTGGTCCACGGCATAAATCAATGAAATCACCAGTTTTATACACCGATACTGTTGTAATTTTATCAACATTGCCATCAAGACCAAGATCATTTGGATCTATATCGCTTAGCTTAGTTGAGCCATATTTTTTCAAATCTTTTAATAATTCCACCTTGAAATCTTGCTTGTGTTGTTTGAAATACTTCTCAGCTTGCTCAATCGGCCAATCTTCCCTTTCAAACGGCAGGCCGGCTTTAATAATTCGCTTCATTTCTTTTTCAATCTTAGCGAGCTCAGCCTGACTAATCGGTCTAGCCAAAAGAACATCATAATAAAAGCCATTTTCTATCACCGGACCGACGCCAAATTTGGCTTCAGGAAAAAGTTTACTTATAGCAGCCGCCATAATATGTGCTGTCGAATGGCGCATTGCCTCGATATTGATTTGCTTTGCTTGACTCATAGACACCTCTTTTAAATAAACAAAATCCATCATTGAAATCATCTGGTCCCGGGGCCTTCCTGGGAGGTTCCACCAGATTTATCCATCATGGATCGCTCTTTTTTAGCCTGTTACGCCGACTAAATTACGGGGCATAGCTCAAGTAGCTGGTTAGACTATAGCTCAAATCGCCCTATTCGACTAGTCAGTATTATAGCAACTTCCATCGATTACTGAAAGTCTTTTATAAATATTTAGACAATAAACTATTAAAAATTTTTAATCATTTTTATACTAAAATTTATGGTATATTTCTAGCTTTTTTATCCATTCTCCAGGT
>CAZCIH010000057.1:0-5300 GCA_964498855.1 uncultured Candidatus Saccharibacteria bacterium
CTGCAACATATTCATTTATCAACTTATTATCAATTAGCCCACCATTTTTTAATAATTGAGCAACTTTAGTATTCGTTTTAGATAGTCCCCTTGCATAGTCACCAGTCTTTATTAATTTATAGTTCATTCGCTTGGCCAAACGTAGTGCCTGGGTGTCTTTGCCCGAGCCAGGTTTTCCTAGCATGACAATTATTTGGCTCATCGCACAAATAGCCTATAAATATAAGGGCCGAAGACTAAAATTGCAACCAAAACGGCACTTAGAGCTGTCACCAGTACACCTCCGGCTGTCATATCCTTAACGAGTCTAACGACCTGATTATTCTCCTTTGATAAAGCATCAAGGGTTTTTTCTAGTGCAGTATTTGTAATTTCAGCAAAGAAGACTAGGGTGATTGCTAGTAAGACAAAGAGAAGCTGGGTAATCGCAATGTGTAAAATCAGACTAGCAAGTAAAGCTATTAATGCGCTTAATAAATGAATTTTGGCATTGCGTTCAGTGCTGAATACTTTGCGAAGCCCTCGCCAAGCGTAGCGAAAGCTAGCTAATGTCACCATTTAAATTGCCTCGTCTTAAGAGCTAACTCCTCCATCATAGCATTTTGGAGCTGGCCAAAGCCAGTCTGCGACGCTTCATCCTGATGATCATAGCCAGACAGGTGTAAAAAACCATGTATCAGTAGTAAACAAACCTCAGCCTGCATCGATATTCCGTATTGTTCAGCCTGTTGATGAGCAATTGATGAACAGATGACAATCTCGCCCAGCTGATCATCCAGTGGTTCACTAGTGGTCCCCTCGCGATAATTAAATGACAAAACATCGGTGGGATATTCATTGCCCGAGTGACGTTTATTGATTTCAGTCATATTTTTTTTGCTAACAAAGGTCAGATCAACTCTACCCGAAAGTTTGTTTCCAACTTTCTTAGCCACTAAATTTGCTGTCTTTTCTAGGGCTTCTTGCTCCACTCCTGGTGGCAAGAGATGGTTGTTAAAATAAAACGAAAACTCTGCCAATTAGTGCCTTCACTTACCTTGACTACTCAGCTTTTGACGTACAATTTGACTGACTTGTGAGCCGTCAGCACGGCCCTCGAGCTTGGCCATCGATTGAGTCATTACCTGGCCCATCGCCGACATATCATGAGCATCGACCGACTTAATCACTTCATCCACTACTTGAGCTATATCCTCATCCGTAGCTGCAGGCGGTAAGTAAGCATTGATAACTTCCAGCTCAGCTTCTTCTTCGGAGGCCAAATCAGCTCGACCAGCTTTTTCATAGGCCAAAATAGAATCTCGTCTTTTTTTAGCCTCTTTCTGTAGCACAGCTAAAATTTCAGGCATTGTCAAATCATGCCCGACTTCAATTTGCTGATTCTTAAGAGCACTCTTGAGCAAACGCAAGACACCAGTTCTGATCTCGTCTCGAGTTTTAGTGGCTTCTAGTAAATCCGCTTCGAGGGTCTCGAACAGATCCATTATTTAATACCCAGTAACTCACGAGTCTTTTGTTCTTTGCGAACCCGTTTGCGAATCGCAATCTCACGCGCCTCGCGCTTTGATATTGGCTTTTCGAAGTATTTTTTCTTTCGAGCCACACTTAAAACGCCGGATTGATTGACCTTTTTATTGAAGCGTCGAATCAAACTTTCAGTCGATTCATCATCTTTGCGAATAACTTGGAGCAAGTTGCTCACCTCCTAAAATACGAATGGTTAAATATATACTAAATCCGCTCTATTTTAGCTTAAAAGTACATATTAAGCAATAGCGACACCAAACTGCTACTTAAAACGAGCTATCATGTTTTTAACAACCGTCTTGAGGGGGATATTCTCCTGATTACCGCTAGCCATTTCTTTTACTATCACATGCTCGCTCTTTAGCTCTTTTTGGCCAATAATTAAACAATAACTCACACCCAACTTGCTGGCTGTTGCTAATTGATCGCTCATACTACCCCGACCATAGCTAGTCACGACCGACAAATCGGCGTTAAGTAGCTTTTCACTAAGTGAAAACACCTGGCTGCGAACGGCTTCACCCAGCCCAACAACACATATCTGCGGACTAGCCGGCGAGATCTGTCGTTCGCTCCTCTGTAGCTCGAGCATAATCCGCTCAATCCCTAAGCCAAAGCCAACCGCTGGAGTCGAACGACCACCTAGCAACTCAACCAAACCGTCATAGCGGCCACCACCTCCGATCGAATCTTGCTGACCGATGTGTGAGCCCTTAAATTCAAAGACAGTACGATTATAATAATCAAGACCACGCACTAGTCGCGGATTAAGCTCGTAAGTAATATCAAGTTCATCTAGACACTCCAGGACTTGTGCGAAGTGATCTTTGGTAGCGGTATCCAAAAAATCTAAAATCTGTGGCGCCTTTTCGATCAGCTCAAGCACCGTTTCGTCTTTACTATCTAGTATCCGCATCGGGTTTTGCTTAAGTTGTAATAAGGCTACTTCTGGTAGTCTGTCGGCCATTGGCTGAAAATAGTCGACCAAAGCAGTCAGATATTTGACCCGCATCTTGGAGTCACCAATTGAGTTTATCTGTAAACTAAATTTGATACCTAGCTCACGAAATAATCTCACCCCAAGTGCGATGACGTGGGCATCAATATATGGCTCACTCGAGCCGAATACTTCAACACCTAGCTGGTGGTGCTGTCGGTACCGACCTGCCTGCGGCCTTTCATAGCGAAAATGAGGCTCAATATAAAATAATTTGACCGGCTTAGGCAAGTTATCCAGATGATTTTCTAGATAAGCCCGAACCACCCCGGCAGTCGATTCTGGCTTAAGGGCAAGCTGATTGTCCGAGCGATCGGTAAAAGTATACATTTCTTTGGCTACCACCTCAGTACTCTCGCCAACACCTCGGGCAAACAGATCAGCCGATTCAAACATCGGCGTGGAAATACGCTCAAAGCCAGCCTGCAAACTCAAGCGGCTAAATGTCTCACGAACAAAACGCCAGCTTGGCTGGACTGTCGGTAAAATATCTTGAGTGCCACGTGGTCTAGAAAATGAATTATTTGCCATTACTACTTACTTTTACTTAAAACTTAACACAAAATCTAGCTTTCTACCACTTTCAAAACCGACAAAATACTCTACACCTCAGTTGGCAGTCGCATATCAACGATCTCTAGCTGTAGTCGCTCCACCTCGCGCCATTGATTAATGTTTAGCCGATATAATACCTCAACCTGACTGCCAATCTTGACCCAGGGCCATTTATCCGCCGATGAAAAAGCCACTGCTTCCAGATTTTTACCACCAGTAGTGACGAAAGTCAGTTTAAGGTGCTTAAGATCTTTGCCGATCGGTCTTATGGCCGTTAGGGTTAGCTGACTCAACAGGAGTGGCTCACGATTTTGATTGCCAAAAGGTGCTAGTCGCGTCAAATCTCGAGCAGCAACGAGTGATAAAATTTCACTTTGAAGTATTAAATCTATCTCTAGGCGACGAATACGATCTATTGGATCAAGGTGATTGCGAGCATATTGGTTTATTTTGTTGCGAAATTGATCGATCTTATTGCTCCTAATTGTCATACCGGCTGCAAAATGATGACCGCCAAATTTTTCCAACAGTTCTGCCGAATCAGAAATTGCCTCGATGATACTAAATTGACCGACGCTCCTAGCAGACCCCTTGGCGACCCCATCCTGAATTTGCAATAGAATTGTTGGCTTAGCATATGTCTCAGCGATTCTGGCAGCTGCTATTCCCACCACCCCATGTGACCAATCTGGACTTGCCAACACTAGTATTTGACCTTGAGAAAATTCTTCAGCCATCTGAGTGGCCGTTTCCACGATATTAGCCGTGTCATTTTGTCGAGCAGTATTTAATCTATCTAGTTGACAAGTAATTTCAGTAGCTTGACTCATATCTGTTGCAGTCAATAAAGATAATGATTGATTGGCGTGAGTTAGTCGGCCGGCTGCATTGAGTCGTGGGCCAATTCGAAAACCTAGATCGTCACTTTTAATCTGACCTATCTCGACTCCGCTGGCTTTAGCCAATGCTCTAATACCAACCCGTCGACTCTTCGTCAATACCTTCAATCCGAACAAAACAAGTGTTCGATTTTCATCGATTAACGGAACAACATCACAGACTGTACCAAGTGCCACTAAGTCAAGTAGCCATTTCTCCTGTCCTGGGGCAAGCCTATTGGGCAGCCTGCTTTGTAAAGCCAAAATAAGCTTATAGGCTACTCCGACCCCAGCTAGTTCTGCAAACGGATATTTTGAGCCTGGTAGCTTGGGATTGACCAGAGCTATTGCATCAGTCGGAAGCTCGTCAGGCGGATTATGGTGATCGGTGATAATTATATCAAGTCCAAAGCCACGTGCTTGTGATATCTCACCTACTGCTGTGATACCACAATCAACCGTAATGACTAAATCTGCCCCCGCTTGTTTGATTTTCTTTAACGCTGCCAGATTAAGACCATAGCCCTCTTCAAAACGGTCTGGAATATATATCTGAGCCTCAATACCAAAGCTCGTCAGACCATCGAGTAATAATGTCGAGGCAGTCAAACCATCAATATCATAATCACCATATATCACTACCTTCTCGGATCTCTTAGCGGCTCGGACGAGTCGATCAATTGCCTTTTTCATGTCTGGTAGAAGCCAACAATCGTGCTGACTATCTTCAAAGTTTGGCTCTAGGAAGCTAGCCTGGGCCTCACTTTCATAACCACGGCTACTCAGAACAGCCTCGGCCAGCTGAACCGGCGACCGAGGTTGAAGTGCTCGCTCATAGACCCACTGACTACCAACCATAAGACCCCTTTGTCTATAAGCTAATTATAGACTATTGCTAGTACTTATGATGAGTCGTCAGGTAGTATGAGGCTGAATTGCGTGATTTGAAGCCAATTGGTGTCTGCGGTTGAATGCGACGATGGGCTCTGAGATAAGCATTTGTTTGAGCTATTTTGCGTTTTTTGACTGTCTGCAAATCATCAGTAGCAAACAGACTTTTAATCAATCTATACATTTTGTTTAATTCCGTTTCTTTCTGTTAGTTTTTAAGACCATATTTTGCAACTCACGAAAAAGTAAGAAGTTTTGATTGGCCCAATACAATTTTGCATTACCATCTTTAGCCGATTTTACATAGCCGACCTTTTCTAGTCTTGTCAGCTCACGCTGGACATTACCAGGGTCTTCTTTAAGAACTTTAGCCAGACCACGTACATGTACCCGATAGTCAGGGTACTTGCTATAGATAGTAATTATTTTTCGTCTTGTTTTTGATGTTATGA
>CAZCIH010000058.1:0-5152 GCA_964498855.1 uncultured Candidatus Saccharibacteria bacterium
TTGCATGTATTAGGCATACCGCCAGCGTTCATCCTGAGCCAGGATCAAACTCTCCAACAAAAATTGAAGTTTTGGAATTGTCTCCAGATCTAAAACCTGGAGTGGGTTGATTTCTTATAAGTTGCACACTTATCCATCTAGCACTATTCACCTGTCAATAATACTTGTGCTTGCTACTGGCAAAAGAAAAACCAGCCGGTTGAATAAGCAAACCGCTGACTTTTAATTACTATTTGCGTATATCAAGACTCTATCGGCTATTTTATGCCTTTTCTCACTCGTTGTCAAGAATCGACATCCCGTTCTGACCACTTGTAGTCCGCAGTCCCATAAAAGTCTATTTAGACTTTCGATGACGATTCTTCTTAGTTTTTGCCAACCAGCGCTCTCGCCTGGCATAAGCTAATTGCTCCTGCTGGGCAGTAGCTATCCCGGAGCCAAAACGGGCTGTAATTGCCCCAAACCATATACCCCATATTATGATGACAAAATATGGTAGCAAGCGAGCAGTTAGGTAGAGTGCTGATTCGTAGCCACTCAAGACCAAGATTAGCAACGTCACCCCACCACTGACTAAGCAAGTCAGTAAATGCCACCTGAAGCTAGCAACACTTTTTTGGCCTTTAAATCTTTTCGGCAACACAAAAAATGCAACCAGGCCACTTATAATCATGATGGTAGCCAAAATGATAAACACAATTAATTCTATTTTCGACGCTGGCTGAATCAGAAAAGCTAAATGGCTACCAAGCTTATCAGCTTCAAATAATAATGCAATCGCTACACCGAGAACCGCCCCGATACTAACTTCAATCGGACGATGCCCCACGATCTCACGCAAACGACCGTATTCCTCGGGATGCTTAATATCACCATCATCAGATAAGTCGGCGATCAATTTATTAAGTGCCTTCGCTTGTTCACCAGCGCTACGGCGTACACCAAAACTATCATACATGACGATTGCCGCCAAAACACCGGTGATACCAAAAAGTGGACTAGACAAACCACCTTCTGCTAGAGCAATAGTCATTAGCGAGCAGACTACAGCAGAATGTACACTCGGCATACCGCCTGAGGCAATTAAATATCTTAAATCTATATCACCTCGAAAAAGTGCCAACACAAACTTAATCGTCTGAGCAATTGCCCAAGTAACTAGAGGAATAACTAAAAATGGTGTGACTTGCATCATTTATCCGTTTAAACAACTATACCAGATAGCACCAGATATCTCAATGGTCATTCATGGCGGCTGGAGAGTCAGCACGGAAGCCAAAGACCAAGCCATAATGATACCCAGGAGCGCGTAAAACATGCAAAAATGCCATTCCGCACTGGTTAAGTAATTTGATTGCCTGCTCTTTGGATACACGTTGCTCATCTATCGGGCCTACCGACGGGTCAGAAGAGTCCCAGTCGATTAGAGCAATTCTGCTATCCGGCTTCAAGTATTGTCCGATAGAGAGACAAAACTGATCAGGATGATACGAGTTTGATAGTAAATTTGTAAGGATCACCCAGTCAATCGAGTGTGGCGGAGCAGCTTTGCCCATAAGTACATCCGCCAGTAGAGTAGTTTTGAGGTTTGGATGCGTCCTTGACAGATGTCCGATACGCTCCAAAGACTCGTGAGTTGGCCCAGAGACGTACACCTCACCACTTTCTCCCACCTTATCCAGTGCGGCTGGGGCAAAGAAGCCGATTGGTAGGCCAATTTCGAGTACCCGCTCACCAGAGCCCAGATCAAGCTGATCCAAAAAAACCGATGGAGCAATAAACCCCTTTGATATTCGATTTAGTACCTGGCGCGGTAAAGAACGATTCAACACCTTGACTTACCCCATCTAAAAGTCACCTTTATCATACATCATTTTTTAGCTCAACACTACCGCCTTCGCATCATTATGGCAGTCAGCACAATATTTACTGACTGCCAATCAATATATTACCTGGCGAATGCCTTAGAATATCAGATAATCTTGGTAGATTTACGGACGGCTAAAAAGCGCTCGAGTAGCAACATCGCTCCAGCCAGACCCATGAAACCAATTGTGAACAGTAGATTGCTCGCAGAGGTCTTTGTCGAAGTAGCATCGGTTGCCGACTTAACTGCAGCGCCACTTAGACTATTAGTAGCAAATGAATTAGCGGCAGATGGAGTTGAAATTGCCGACTGACTACCGCCAGCTCCACTATTACTACTGCCGAGTGTATAGGTAACCGCTTTTTGCGCAGAGGTGCCACAGCTACTACATCCTAAGTCATTATTTCCACTACTATTTGGCGAGTTGACTAGAGTGACAGTTTGTGGCTGATTGCCAGCCGCCGTATCCATACCCAAACTCCCGAACCAGCTACCAAAAACGTTGACAAACAGGATACCAAACCAATTCGTTAGGGACAAATCTGAGTTTGTAACATTTAAAATATTGGCTGCGGTACTGGCATTACCCGTGGTGGCATCACCTGCTCGGGTATTATCAGTAACACTGGCATCACCTGATTGAGCCTTCAAATCAATGTTGTTTTCAATTGTTTGCTGGGCATTGTTATTGACTGTCGCGTTTGTGTTATTACTAGTTGCGACAGAGTTATTCGAATTTGGACCGGTGTTGCTATTTGAGCCTGCCGTTGCATTTCCACCCAAAACTGCACTGGTTGTACCCTCGGGCGCATTCATGATTAGACCAACCCAGTGTCCAAGCACATTTACAAAAACCAAGATGGCATTTTTACCAACAATACTCTGACCAGTTAGATTTAATAGAGTTACATTACTGCTGGAGTCTCCCGTTTTGGCACTGCCAGCGTTCGTATTACCCGATACATTAGCTGCACCTGATTTGGCATCAGAGTTTATATTGTTATTAATGGCTGTGCCATTGTTATTATTTACCGACAAATTGGTATTATTGTTCGCTGCTACGGAATTATTCGAATTTGGTCCGGTATTACTATTTGAACCACTATTTGTGCCATTGCCAGAGTCGCTTGAGGTATTCAATATTCCGTCAAGGAATCCTGGTGGAAAGAGGATGTCACCATTGAGATTGCCGAAGATATTTAGTACGCCCACAAATGACTGGCCTGAGTTGATAGCCGAATTTATTAGATTTAATAGATTCAACACAACAGTGGCATCACCAGATGTAGCATTACCAGCCTGAGTGTTGCCAGTGACATTAGCTGCACCTGATTGGGCATTGAGTTTCAGATCATTTTTTATAGTACCCGAATTTTGACTATTTACAGTCAAATTTGTGTTGCTATCGCAACCCACTGAATTATTCGAATTTGGTCCAGTATTACTGTTCGAACCCCCTACACAGGAAGCACCTCCGGTAGTGCCAGCTTGGGCAGCTGAAGAGTCAGGATTTAGCATAATATCACCAGTCACATCACCAAAAATGTTCCCAAACAGCGTTAGTAGCTTACCTCCAGTCAAATTCCAAGCAGAGCTCAATATATTTAGAATGTTTGATATAGCAGAAGCATCGCCTGAGGTGGCGTCGCCACCCAGAGTATTACCTGAAACATTAGCATTCCCAGTAATCGCAGCTAAATCGATATAGTTACTGACCGAAGAACGACTAAAAAGGTCAAAAAAGCCAGTTTGGTTATTGTTTGAAACCACAGTGTTATTCGAATTTGGCCCTGTTGTATTAATCGTGCCACCACTCTTAGTGCTTGGGTTGGTTGCTAGGCCAAGCAATTTAACCAATTGCGGATCTAGTGGCTTTGGTGCCTCCTCATACTTACCAGTAGCAGGATTGAACTTCCATTCTGTTGTCTCCCATGTTTTGGTTGCAGGATTATAGTAATAACCTGGATCATCTTTGGGCTTCGACTGGTTAGTCTTTGGATCCCAAGTGTAATGATTGTTCTCCCAAAGTCCGGTGGACTCATTGTACGTATAGGTGGAGCTGTCTGCTCCAGTAGGCTCAGTTGGTCCGGGAGTAGTCTGCGGGCCAGTGGGTTCAGTTGGTCCGGGAGTAGTCTGCGGGCCAGTAGTCGGCGTCGCAGTGGCCTCTGGCGAAGGCGAGGGTGATTCCTCGGCTGCTAATACCGTAGTCGCAGCCAAAGGCTGAACACCGACTAGAGCGAGTATTAGAGTTGATATAATAAAGCGTTTCATAGTATTGACTCTCATTTCTGTATCCCCCCGAATTGATATAGCTTAAATTTTATTGAGAAAAATCGGATAATTGCGGCAATGAGGATGATTCCTCAATTGCCTTCCCCCTTTTGTAGCTCATCTGGATTATCAACAAGGCTAACTAGAGGTCTAGTTAGTGATGTTGATAGTAGTTGAAGTTGAGTTACTTGCGGAAGCACTACCAGTTGTGGCGCTACCACCGTTGGTGTTGCCAGAAACGTTGGCGTTACCAGTGCTTGAAGCCTGGTTGTTGTTGTTGCTAACTGCAACACAGTTGTTGTTAACGGTGCTGATGTTAGCGTTGTTGTTGAACTGTACCCAGTTGCTTGAGTTAGGGCCAGTTACACCAATGCTAGCGTTGTCACTTACTGGAGCCATTGCCCAAGCACTTGCACCTGCACCACTGTTGCTTACGTTCAGAGAAGTAGTGGTACTGTTGCTTGTAGAAGCATTACCGCTAGTAGCTGAACCACCATTAGTGTTGCCAGAAACATTTGCTGAGCCGGTTGCTGTCCATTGTGAGTTGTTGTTAGCTACATGGCCACTATTTCGGTTAACGTGGCGGTAGTTCAAATTGTTGTTGAACTGAGCCCAGTTAGCTGAGTTAGGACCGGTGGTACCAATGCTGCCAGAGCTAGCACCAGCTACACCTGCGCTAAAACCAACGGTAGCAATACCGATAGCTGCGTAACGTAGAAGTCGTGTCATGTCTTTCACCTCCTTTCTCTATTGGATCGTTATTGTTTAGTTTCGGGCCCGAAGGCCCGGGCCCGAAACTAACCCAGTTTATTACCTAAGGGTTCTGCTGGAATTGACCATTATTAAAAACGGTACTCGAGCTATAACTATTACTCGAACCTTCCGAGCTAGAGCTGATACTACTAAAGCTATTATTGAACGATGATGTGGTAGTGTTTTGATTTGTAACCGAGTTATTTCCAGGAGTTGTCGAGCTAGAAACACTAAAAGTACTATTCTGACTATTAGCATTGA
>CAZCIH010000059.1:0-5122 GCA_964498855.1 uncultured Candidatus Saccharibacteria bacterium
CGTGTTTGATGAGCTTCTCACTATCCACTTCTATTACAGGGATGCCAAATCAGCCGGTCGAAGCATCGATCTTGTCCTTGAATTGGTCATCAATGTAGCCTCTCGACTCCCAGAAGACAAGCGCGAAAAAGTCTATCAGGTTTTCGAGATTTTCGACAAGTAGTTCACGGAGATGTTGAACGTCAGGGTAAACTGACTTTAGCCGAGAGCCGCACAAAGGCTAAAAATTACCCGTGCCGGAGGGCGATAATCTCCGGCCCACCCCCCATCAATATGATGGGGGGGTTCTCATTTATACGCTTCTAAAGCCCTGGTAAACCAAGTCCACCAGCAACATTTTTCATCCGCTCGGCTGCCTCTTGCTGTGAACGAGTAATACCCTGATTGACAGCCGACTCAATATGCTTTTCGAGCCGCCCGAGATCATCAATATCAACCATGCTTGGATCAATCGAAACACGCTGTACCTTCTGCTCACCGTTCATAACTATCTTAACAGTACCGTTACCAGCCTCCACCTCAATCTCAATCTTCTTTAATTCTTTTTGAATCTTACGTAGTTCTAATAGGGTCTTTGTCTTATCAAATGCCATAGTATTTCTCCTCAATAATTAAACTTGAGAGCAATTTGCTTGCGCGTAATTCTAGTCACATATGAAGCCCAGAGTCAAACGCACGAAAAACTGTACGTTGAGCGAGGACTGGAGTTTGCAACAGCGAAATAGGCCAAGTAAATCACTCGCCTTGCAGTATTATTGTACTTGATAGAGTCTAACTTCACTATACCCCGCCACATCTTTGCGCAATAGTCGCCAGCCATCAGGAATCTGGCCATAATAGGCCTTGTCGCCGGTCTTGCCGATAAACCAAACCCGTTTCCCTGATGCAAGAGAAGTCAGATCATCAACATAGATCTGCTCGGCCCGATCGTAAAGCAAGCCTGACTCGCCATAGCCATTCGGATGGTTAATACTACCATCATCTCTTCTGGGGGTATAGAGCTGAGGTAATACACCGGTCTGGTTGTAATAACTAAAATCAAAATAGGTATAAAGCTCGGCAGATAATAGCTCATCACCTGCTTGATAGTTGTTATTCACCACTCCTGCGACAACATCGACTCTGTGAGTTGCCTGGTGATAAACATTACGGATACCAATCAGTTCGATAATAATTAAAGCTGAGGCGAGAGTATAAAAAATTGCTCGACGCTGGTGAGCCAACTTATCGATTGCCATAGCACAAATCATATACACACCAACGGCCGCAAAAGCTAAGTATCGGTCTTGGTAAATTGGCTTTTTTATTGACACTAAGATTGTCAAAAGCACGGGTAGCAAGGTATAGAAAACAACCAGTCGTTTACCATGAAGCTTGTCTTTATCGCCAATTAATACATAAACGCTCGCCACCAACACAAGAGTTGGCAAGGCAAAATAAAATATTGGTGTTAGAGCTCTAGCATCGGTATAGGTAAAAAATTGCCAAATACCTGAGGGGAAAGTGTAGAGAGTCGTTTTAGGAATCCAGCCAATTCCCTGACCGCGAGTGAACTGACCCATAAAATTTGGTAGCCAAGGTAGATACAAGACCACGATCGCTAGGTTGGCCAACCACCAAGTCGGGCTCAGCCAAAGACTCTTGCCAAGCTTCCAATCTTTTATCGGCTGAAGTGTAATAAGATAGAGCCAATGAGCCATAATTGCAAAAAGTGCGAAATAATGAGTATAAAGTCCTGCCGTCATCGTCAGGATATAACCTGCCCAGAGCCAATAATTCTTTGGTTGTTCAACGATTTTAAGCAATAACCAAGTACCAAGCACCAGGAAGACGCCCAATACTCCATACATCCTCGCCTCCTGGCTATAACGAATTAAAAATGGCGCTAAAGCTAGCAATATTCCAGCTAGTTGCGCCGCTCGCTTGGTCGATACTTTGAGGACGATTTTATAGCCAAGGATTACCGTAATAACACTCAAGACCGCACTCATACTTCGAGCTGAAATAACAGATGTGCCAAATATTTCGGTCCAAAAATGAAGCAAGAGATAATACAGCGGTGGATGAACATCGCGCGCGCTTCCAAGCCATATATCAGCTGGGGTGCGGGTAGCCAGCATCATAGTAAAGCCTTCGTCATGCCAGATACTCGCTTTGGTGATATAAGCTAGTCGTGGTATCGTTGCCAATAACACCAAAAAAGCTACATAATAACGATCGAGCAAGGATGAGAGCTGATTAATCTTGGCTTTTTTTGGCATGATACTCGAAGTGGGCTTTTCGATAGCGACCAGTCAACATGCCCCATTTGATATTTAATAAATCACCAAAGGTCTGTATGGCTGCCTGAACTGCCGGGCTTCCAGATATTTTTGAGCCTGCTGTCACATCCTTCCAATCGGGTACATCAATAAGTTCGATATCATAGCCTAGCTTGCGAGCAACTGCCAAAACTTCCATATCAAATCCCCAGCCGAGAATGGTCTGGCGACCGAAAATTTCTTTAGCAGCATCACCCTTGAAAGCCTTAAAACCACATTGAGTGTCTTTAATGCCAGGCAAGAGCAACATCTGAACCAAAAAATTACCAGTGCCAGATATTAACTTGCGAAGACCAGTATGGCTTTCATGTAGATTGCGGACACATATCGCCACCGGCTGATCAGCAGACATGGCAGCAAATACTTGCTGTAAATACTTCAAAGGTGTCGCCAAATCAGCATCCATAAACATGACATAGTGCCCCTTAGCCTCAAAGACACCAGCTCTTACCTGTTTGCCCTTAATGGCACGCCGGGGAGGCTTAGGACCAGCGTCAACAAAACGGAAATTTTTAAACAACTTTGCTTTTGAGGTTGCCTCTTCCCTAGTCTTATCAGGGCTACCAGCATCAACCACCAAAACCTCAATATCATATTTATTACTTTTGATATATTTTGCTAACTCATCAAGAGTATGGCCAATCCGCTCTTCCTCTTTATAGGTCGGGATAATAATACTCAAGTCAGGTTGATTGCTCATTTGTTTACCTCATAACTATAGAATAATAGTTTATCATTATATGATGAGTAATGCGGTCCCAAGTGGCCACCTGGAAATTTTGTTTTAAGTGTTTGCAGGGCCTGATCAGTATTGCCATTAATAGCTACAACAAACAATTTCTTTCCTGAGCTGATTGGTAAACTCAACAGATCTTTTATGTCTAAGCGACTAAATTGAGTTTTCTTATGTGACAAATACTCAACAGTTTTCACCGAATAGCCATCAACAACCAAGAAAATGGTTGGATTATTCTGAGTACTTGTCTGATTGATATAATATGCCATCTGTACCGTATCTTCTGCATATGCCTCATAAGTCTTAGGATCTTGAGCCCAGGCCACAAAATATTGTTTATACCCCTGCACGGCTGTGAGTAAGAGCAAAAGAACAATTAGACCAGCACCAAAACTACGTGCTGGGCCATTAACAGGAAAAGTCGCATACCAACGTGACAAGAAGTAATTAATGCCAATCGCAGCAATAATAAAAACAGCCGGCATCGCTCCAACGGCTCGTAAGGCATGAGGCAAACTCTCAGCCGTTAGTGCGGCGGGCAACAGCATAGTAGCAAAAATAGCCAGGACCATAAAATATTTCACCCGTCCAAAGCGCCACAAGCAAATCAAAATCCCCAGCACCATCATAATACCAACGAAAACATTGAGCATTGGCAATCCACCAAGATTATGACGATAATTCATATCTCCTTTGAAATTAAACATTAATATTGTCTTAGTTACACTGTCAGCTAGAGTTTGAAGCGGTTTCCCGCCATTGAGGCTTTTATTCATGAAGCTAGTACCGCCAGATCGAGCGAAAGAATCACCTGGATGTTTGACTGTAAAAATAATCATCGGCGATAACACGATCAAAAATGAGGCTAAGCCCAAACATATCTTTCGCCAGCTTTTTTTCAACCAATCGCGACGAAGAAGTAATAAAAACGCTAACGCCAGGATGACGACGCCTGCAAAAAGCTGAAAAGCTACATATGTATATAGTCCCAGCCCCATCACGACTCCGGCAAAAATGAAATAGACTGTCTTTTTGGTCTGATAAGCCTTGCCAGCTAAATAGGCGACTCCCGCTATCATCAATGGCACCATGCTAGCTCTAAAGCCATCACGCGTGATTGTTATTGCCCACGGACTGACCGCAAAAATAAAGGCTGCGATTAGCCCAGTGCGGCGACCAAACCAATTGGCAGCCCAAAAGTAGGCTACTATCACCGCTAATGTGCCAATTAGTGCTGGCGCCAAGCGTAGTGCCAAGATACTATTGCCAAGTGCAATCACGAAAATAGCTTGCAAATAGAAGAAGAGGGCTTCGCGCGGACCATTGGTATTATAAAGTACCCTGAAGTCATGATGGTCAATCATTCTAAAAATATCCAGCCCATTTGCTGCCTCATCTGGATGCAAACCTGGAGGTAACACATCAAGCTTGTAAAAACGCAAAAATGCTGCCAGTGCAACGATACAAACTAAAATAATCAAAGCTAAATGTTTATGGATAAACTTTAGTGAGCCAGGCTTTTGGCTTTTCATTTCTTAAAGACAAACCTTTTATACATAATGTAATTATAGACCAAAACAACAGCAATGGCCGCCGCTAAGGCAATATTGTCTTGATAGAAAGCTTGGTCAAACGGTAGATGTAAAAATTGACCAATACTATAAGCAAACTCCGCCGGCCAGGTCCAGATGAGAGAGAAGAAGTTGAGAATTAATGGTCTGATTAGGTATAACCCTGCCATAGTGATAACGAAAAACAATACTATCTTCTGACCGGAGACATGTCGTGCTCGAAAAGTAAAACGTTGATTAAAAATAAAACTATTAACCATCGCCAGAGTACCTGAAATCACCCCAGCAAACATCAGACCAGTCACAGGATACCCAGAAATCGTGAAAATTACCTGGTCTCGTGGCAAAATTGTTCGGACTAGAATATTAAGAACGATAAAATCAACAGCTGTATTTAAAAGTCCAACTAAACCAAAACGACCCACCTGGGCCACTTCATTATTTTTTGTTGATTTATTTTGAGCCATTAATTAACGCTTATGCTTATGCTTATT
>CAZCIH010000060.1:0-5081 GCA_964498855.1 uncultured Candidatus Saccharibacteria bacterium
ATCGGCACTAATACCATTAATCTCATCAATGATTAATGGCTTACCTTCTCGCATAGCCCTGAGCATCGGACCAGGAGCAAAATTTGTGACGGTCACACCATCCTCTTTACTCAACTCCATTTTGCCCATTATCTGGTACGAATTGATATCTTTATGACCAGATATCAGTTCCCAAGGGTCGACCCCCTGTTCCGAGGTATATGGGTGAGTGAAACCGTAGACTTTCCGTGCTAAGTTTTTGGCAATCTGTGTCTTAGCACCGCCAGTCTCACCCACGAGCAACATCGGCCTTCCAGCGATTAATGAGCCGATATATCTTCTATTAATATCTTTTACCTGGTCAGTTTCAATTAAACCGCGACTAAGAGCCTGGCGGTCAGCTAAAACTTGGCGGTGAAAAATCTCAGAAGCCACCTCTTCACTAATCAAGCTTTTTGCATGCCTTTCTAGCTCTTCGGCTTCACGATTTAGTCGACTTACTTCTTCCTCTTTGTACTTAGTTGGGGGCAAATCTAATTGCGCCGACACACTACTGATCTCTTCGGCTCGAGTCCTAGCCGTTTCTGCACGTCTCACAATCGCACCATAAAGAGAAGCTTGGCGTTTAATTTCATTACTCTTATGTTTCTCCGCTCTGATTGATGTCGCAACATCACTGTCCGATAAGATCTCTCTTTGACGCTCAACTAACACTCGATAAGAATCTAAATCCGAAGCAATCTGTTCCGGAAAATCAACTAGTACACTCTCCCATCGCTCCTGCTCTTGTGTCGAATCATCCTTTGGTAATAATTCTTGCCAGCTTGGGCGCATTGCTACAGACTCGTGATGCTCTGAGAGGGTTGGTTCGCCCTCTTGACTACCATCATAATGGCCATATTTTTTTGCCAATAACATTTTCTGTTCGCTTGGCAGTCTTTCCCAAGCATGAGCCATGTAATGCAGGGCTAATCGCTCATCAAAATGTTTCTCAAAATACTCAGCCTCCAAATCTTCTTTGGTCGGAGTATATTCCTCTTCTGGATTATTCGGTAGCTTGGATTCAGTATCAGATCCACTACGGACCTCATCTAATATTTCCTGTAGCGCTTTAGCTACAGATGAAGTTTCGGGGCTTCCTTTGGGGTTATTTGGATCTTGTTGTTGTTCGAATGTATTTTCTGGTTCCATAACTCTTATGATAAAACAATGGATTAATTAAGTCTACTACAGACGAATTTTATATAAGATCATAGCTTAAATAGGGTATGAGCGTTTGCACTAGTACTCTCAGCCAGGTTAGCAAACTCCTCACTTCGCAATCGAGCTAGGAATTTGGCTATGATAGTTAGATTAGCAGGCTCATTGCGCTTCCCTCGCAGTGGCGTCGGCGAAAGAAAAGGGCAGTCGGTCTCAAGTAGCAATCGATCTGCAGGAATCAGCTTGGCGGCTTCGAGCTGAGAAGGCTGGCGAGTAAATGTCATAATACCATTTAGGCCAAAATAAAGTCCCAATCGATTAGCTTTTTCGACCTCACTCGACCCAGCGGTGAAGCTATGAATAACTCCGCGGACATCCCGATACTTGGATAGTACATCAAAAAAATCACCCCAGCCGTCACGAACATGGAATATTAATGGTAGGTCTAGCTCTATAGCTAACTCTAGCTGAGCAATTAAGGCTTTCTTTTGCTCAAGCCTATTGGCATGGTTTTTAAAGTAATCCAACCCGCATTCACCAATCGCGACGATCTTAGACTTGTTCCGTTTTGCTAGATCAAGTAGTGGCTCAATATCGCTTGCCGCCTCGTGCGGATGCAAGCCAACGGTTGCAAACAACTGCACTCCGGTCGCATCCGCTTTTGTGTCTATCCGCTCGACCAATTCCAGAGCCGCTCGACTACTTCCTAGATCAGTCCCAACCGTGATAATTTTAGTAACATTATTAATCCGCGCATTGCTCAGGACCATGCTTAGGTCATCCGAGTAAGAGTCAAAATGCAAATGAGCGTGAGTATCTATCAACATGTGCCTATCTTATCTTATCTTTTGGGCTTATCCTAGCCCATATCATATTAAATTTAGTAATGCCGATGACAAATTCTACTCTCTTCGCAATATATTCACTGGATTAATACGTGACGCTCTAAAGGCCGGATAGATCACTACCGCCACACCAACCAAGACAATAAAAACTAATGCACCAGCAATCAACGCCAGAGGCATCGAGAAGAAACTGACACTAATATTCACCCCGCGAGTGGCTGCATTATAACGATAGTATTGATCAACAACCATCCCAATCGTACCAGCCGCCAATACACCACCAATCAGAGAGATCAGTATAGCTTCAATAATAAACATTCTGTTTATATCGTAACCTCGCGCACCCATAGTCATTAAAAGTGCAATCTCTTTGGTGCGTTCTAATAATGAGATGGTTAGAGTATTAAGCATACCCAGTATGGCGATAATCATGCCGATTCCACCAAAGCCAACCAGAATGATATTGAATATACTAAAGACTTGATCGATTTGCTTGAGGGTGTCTAGTGGCGAAGTTGTATTGAGGCCGAGAGATTCAATTTGGCTACGAATGGACTCGACATGCTCACGTCCAGTGGCGACTACCTTAAGCTGAGAATATGCACTTGGTCGAGCAGCCCTGAAAATACTATCGCTTATAAAAAGCTCAGCTCCTTTGCCAGATTCGACAACTGAGCGAATAGTGAATTTTTTGTTAATCGTGGTGGTTTTATTGTCAGCTGATTTGACATCACTAATGACAGTGATAGATTTACCAATTGCAGCTTTATCGTCATTAAAGCCAATCGCTTTAGCAACGGTTGAATTAATTACTACTTCATCCTCGCGACTTATCATGGGCACACTACCAGCTGAGACCTTTAATGAGCTCAGGTCAATATAGCCCTGATTAGCCGCAAAAACCGCTACCCCAGTGTTCGAGTCATTATAAGAGATGGTGCCGGGTGATGAATATGTCCAAGCCACCTGAGAGACCTGGCTAATAGCTTTGATCTGGTCGATTTTTCTTTGGTCAATCGGAACGATCTCAGACTTTTGTGATACCACATCGATAGTTTTAACTGATTTACTCCCCACCACCTGTTTAGTCACCAGATTTCGTAAGCCAAGCCCAAGCGAGAGCAAAAGAACGATTGAACCAACTCCGATGACCACACCCAAGATAGTCAAGCTATTTCTGAGCTTTCGGTACAGTAAATTACGTAGTGCAAAAACTATAATCATCGGGGTTGTGATCGACTGTCGAGCTTTAATTTGTGCTTCAATGCTAGCTGAGGGCTTCATTTATTTTTCGCCATTTTTTTAAACTGTGCTAGCGAAATTGTAGGGCCGCCGGTCCATCTATGCTCACCAAAGTTTTGCTCGACAATACCGTCTTTGACATAAATCTGACTATCACTTAAAGGTAAATATTCCAAATTATGTGTTGCCAGTATTATTGTCTGGCCGTATTCAGAGCGACATTTCGCTAGTAAATTCATCACCATGTCACCATTACTTGTGTCGAGATTGCCAGTTGGTTCATCGGCTATGATAACTGATGGATTCGTCACTAAAGCTCGAGCCAGCTGAATACGTTGCTGCTGACCACTGGAAAGCAAGTTTGGCTCACGGGTCGAATAGTCGTTCATATTGACTTTGTGCAGGGCTTCTTTGGCCATTTTTAGGCCTTGACGATAGCGAGTACCAAGCAAATAAGCTGGGGAAGCAACATTTTCTAAGGTGGTCAAGCTATTAATCCAATAATTACTCTGATAAACAACTCCCAAATAGAGAGCCCGATAGGAAGCGCGCTGATTAGCTGTCAAAGAATAGATATCTTGCCCCCTAAAAGTTACATGTCCACTAGTTGGTGGCTCGAGGCCAGCCAATATATTCAGTAATGTCGATTTACCACTACCCGACGGTCCGTAGAGGATAGTGAATGAGTTGCGCTTAATTGTAACGCTAACATCGCGCAACACCTTAACAGCCTCATTTTTAACCTCAAAAGTCTTACTCACATTGGTCAGCTTGAGTACATCTTGGTTTGAACGTGATCGTTTTACTAAATCCATTTCATTGTCTATATATTAATATTAAATATTTTCTGTAAAGCGTCGAGGATAATATTGAGCACATTATCATTAGCCCGACCAATAATCGTTGAATTTTTCTTGCTCTTAGCCTGGTTGCGACTAGCATCGGTCGAAACCGCCTGAACAGTGTACACCTGCGAGGTGGATAGGTCAGATACGATCACTACATGCTCATTTGTCAGCTTGGCATCTTCGGCCGTACGGCTAGTAGGCTCGCTACCATTTCCTACCCCATATGCCACTTGACTGGTGGTCGGCTCATCGGTCTTCCAAGAGACAATAATTTGCCCCCGACTCTCACTACCACTACCTTTGACACTTGGCTCAACAATGACATCGCTTATCTTCGGTGGCCTGGTATCTAAAGCTGTACGGAAAACTTGGCGATCCGAGGTAGCCAGATTGCCACCAGCATCACGTGAGCGAACTATCAACCCATATTCACTATTATCCTGCAAATCACGAATAATTAGTTCATGGTTGGTCACGAGTTTAGAATCAAGAGCCTCTTGAGTAGTCAATCCGCCAGTACCATAGCTTATCTCACTCGTGGCTGGTACATTAGTGTCCCAGGTTACTTTCTGGGTACTAGTTGGCTCACCCTCGACCGGCTGGAAGCGAACATTTGATATCCGTGGCCGTGGTGGTGTATCAAAGGCAAATATCACTGCGCCTTCATATTCATTACTGTCAGCATCAAAGGTATTGAGCTGATACGAGTAACGTGTGCCGTCGTCCAATCCTGCTAATTCAACCTCATAGGTCGATTCGGCAGTCGAGGAATTGATAATCTTTTGACCGCCAAACTGTTCCGATTTGCCATAAAGAGTCTTTATACGAATGGCATCTTTGCAAGTGAACTGAATGATGGCCGAATTCAAACCAACTTGCTTAGCCTTGACATCTTTACAGACCGGTGCCGGCGAAGTAGTAAAGCTAAACTCTGATGAGATACCAGTATTGCCATCACCGTCAGTCC
>CAZCIH010000061.1:0-5050 GCA_964498855.1 uncultured Candidatus Saccharibacteria bacterium
CGTAATTGATTGATAAAAATGACCGTAGTTTTTGACTTACTGATCACACCAGTCAGTTTACGCAAAGCCTGGCTCATAAGTCTTGCTTGCAAGCCCATATGTGAGTCTCCCATTTCGCCTTCAATCTCAGCCCTTGGCACAAGAGCTGCTACCGAATCAACAATCACAATATCCACCGCACTAGAACGAACCAGAGTCTCGCAAATTTCTAAGGCTTGCTCGCCAGTATCGGGCTGAGAAATCAAAAGATCATCAAGCTTAACACCGATCTTGGCCGCATATTCAGGATCAAGAGCATGCTCAGCATCTATGAAAGCGGCCAAACCACCCTTTTTCTGAACTTCCGCCACAGCATGCAGGGCTAAGGTAGTCTTACCACTGGATTCAGGCCCATAAATTTCAACAATTCGACCCTTCGGAATACCACCACCTAAAGCTAAATCGAGTGCTAGGCTACCGGTTGGGATTGTCTCTACCTGCACCTTCGAGCTCTCACCTAGCTTCATAATCGAGCCTTTGCCAAATTGCCTCTCTATTTGTTCGACGGCAAGCTCAACTGCTCTAACTCGAGCACCTTTATCATCATTACTATTTTCTTTAGGGGTCAAAACTTCCTCACTCTGCTTAACTTTTTCTGACCTTGCTATTGTAGCATTTGCTGCTGCCATTCCATACTCCTTGTTCGTTATTTGTTCTGATTATAGAATAGCGAACAAAGCCCGTACATGTCAACAGTTTTATCGATAATTTGTAAAATCTACTGGAAAATCCAGCTCAGCCTGGCGAATTAGTGTCATCACGCCCTGCAAATCATCTTTACTGGCGGCACTCACCCGCACCACTTCTCCTTGAATCTGGGGCTTAACTTTGGGGTATTTTTCTCGAATAATTTTTGTAATCTGCTTAGCCTTAGTTTGATCCAGCCCACGTATCAAAGGCAAGGTCCGTCGAAAAACCATGTTAGCAGACTGCACGGCTTGACTCTTATCAAGCACCTTTAGGCTAATGCCCCGCTTGAGCAATTTGCTCTCAATCACATCAATAATAGCCTCCAGCTTGAGTTCCGAATTACTCTCAATTTCAATCAGATTCTTATCACGCGCAAAATTCACCTTGGAGCCAGTACCCTGAAAATCATAACGTGTCATCAGCTCACGACTAGACTGATCAATAGCATTAATCATTTCCGACACATCAAAATCACTGACGATATCAAATGAGAAATCTTTAGCCATATTATCTCCTTTTAGTCGTATTATAACAGGAAAAATTTGCTCCTACTGCACCTGGGTGTCTTTATTGAAAATCAAACCAGCCTTCACCTCGCCTGGTCGTCCTAAGCTACCAATATCTTTACCGGTCACAACACTATTGCTCAACTTCAGAGATGTCGCCCCAGCATTACCAGTCGTCAGCTTGATTTGATTTGTCGCCTTAAATACCTGCTGAGTGCCGGCAAGCATGGTCTGACGAAAGGCCTCATGGCCATCAGTCTCAACAATTATCCAAGCCGCCTGACCATTAACCTTAACGGTCAATTCCACCCCATTCAATGGCACCCCCGGCGTTGGCGTGGGAGTCACACTAGCAATTTGAGGCAAATGAGCCACTACCGTCTTATTAATGACAGTTGTCTTACCCAATTTATTTTTGGCTGTAATCTTAATTTGATTAACCCCGTCAATCAGGGCTACCTTCTCCTTGAAGCTACCGTCTGGACTACTCAATATCAATGAGTCATTAATGTATAAATCGGACCCCCCATCGACCCGACCAGCGATATAAATCGAATTTGTATTGACCGTCTGCTCAGCTGAATTTTCCAAAACCAGTTTTGGTGGAGCTGATAAGGCTGAAAACTGAAAACCAATATAACCAACCACCAACAAAATGGAGCAAATACCTAGTACTACCAATAGAGTTTTAGGCGTGATGACAAAGCGCTTAGAATCAATCGGATGCAAACCCATCTTGATACTTTTAACTGACTCATGGCTAACACGACTGGCCTTAGGACCAGCAGACTTACGCTCCTTATTATAAAGCTCTAAAATTGGCTTAGCCTCGAAACCTAAGAATTCAGCATAATTTTTTACAAAACCTTTGGAGTAAATATCATCTGGCAAGTGCTCATAGTCACCATTTTCGATCATCTCCAGATATATCAGCTGGACTTTAATACCACGCTCGACATCGGCTAGGGTCATCTTCAAATCTTTGCGACGAGTTTTAAAGACCTCAGCCAGAGTTAGATCGGAGGTTGGTTTTTTCGATAGTGAGCGCTTGGTAAAATCAGGCTTTTTATCGCGCTCAGTCGGACTCATCGGCTACTCCGGTTAGCTCAGTGACACTCGATACTAAGACCTCACGTGGCCGACTGCCATCCTGTGGCCCAACTACTCCTCGTTCCTCGAGCATATCCATCAGCCGTCCAGCACGAGAAAAGCCAACCCGTAGTCTGCGTTGCAGATCAGATGATGATGCCTTGCCACGCTGAATCACAATCTCGGCTGCCTCCATGAAAAGCTCATCATCATCACCGCCGTCAAAGCCACCGCCACCTTGGCGACCAGCAGAAGATTTTCTAGCTTGAGCCAAAACTTCTTCATTGTATTGAGGCTGACGTTTAGCTCGGATGAAATCGGTTACGGCTTTAACCTCTTTGTTACTCATAAAGACTCCTTGAACACGCTTTGGTTTGCTCATCTCTGGATCTTTATAAAGCATGTCACCTTTTTTGAGTAGCTTTTCAGCTCCAGCAGCGTCTAGAATAGTCCGCGAGTCAGTTTGACTGGTGGTAGTCAAAGCCACCCGAGCAGGTACATTGGCCTTGATCAAGCCAGTGATGACATTAACACTTGGCCGTTGAGTAGCAAGGACAAGATGGATGCCGACCGCCCTCGCCAGCTGGGCAATCCGCACCACCAGCCCTTCAACTTCCTTACCCGAAGCCAGCATTAAGTCACTCATCTCATCAATAACAATCACGATATACGGCATGGCCTCAACGTCTTTTTGAGAGTTATACTCGATGATATTACGCTTACCATGCTCTTGTAATAACTTAAGCCGACGCTCCATTTCCGACACTGCCCAACGCAGAGCCGATACAGCTTTTTGTGGATCGACTATCACCGGTGTGAGTAAGTGCGGAATATCATTATACGGTGTCATTTCAACACGTTTCGGATCGACTAAAATTAATTTCAAGTCAGATGGCGAATTGCGATATAACCAGCTGACTAACATGGTATTGATAAGCACACTCTTACCAGAGCCGGTCGTACCTGCGATTAGCGTGTGAGGCATATCGGCCAGATTTGATGTCACAATGTCACCCACCACATCACGTCCTAAGACATAAGTCAGCTTAGCCTTGTCCTCGACCACCTCTTTGGACGAGATAATATCTTTGAGCCGAACCATGGCAGCTTTTTTGTTTGGCACTTCAATACCAACCAAGCTCTTGCCTGGAATTGGTGCTTCAATCCTGATCTGATGTGCCTCAAGCGCTAGAGCTAGATTACGATCGAGTGCGGTAATTTTATTGAGGTTTACGCCGGACGGTGGCTTGAGGCTATATTGTGATACCGTCGGACCGACCTCAACTCCATTCATCTGGACTTCAATATCAAAATCCTCGAGCGTTTTGTGGATAATTGCAGCGTTTGCTTTGGCATTACCGGGGTCGGCATTGGTTGAAGTCGCCTCTAGTAAATCGAGGGGTGGGTATTCCCAATCCTTATCAATTGTCTCCATGATTGGTGTATTTTTAGCAGGCTTTGCCTCGCTCCGACCAATCGTACCTTTTATTGGCAATTTATTGCTTATTCCAAATGATGGCTCTTTAACTTCCACCTCAGCATCCTCATGACGACGACGGAAAAGATCAAGAAATTTGGTAAATAAATCTTTCAAACGAGCGTTGGCAGAAACTATCAAGCTGATAAGAAGTAACATGGTCAGAATAAAGATGGCCACTGGTCGATTAAGAATTGGGCCCATTACAGTCGATAATCCAAGTCCAACTACCCCACCATAGCTACCAACTGCCAAAATATCAAAGCTCGCTGGTGCAGTCACAAAATGCAAGATTCCAGCCAAGCAGATGAAAAATGCAATTAAGCCCAGTAAATTATTAATCTTGAATTCATAATGATCCTGGCGGAAAAGCATCCAGGCGACCAAAAGAAGTGCCAGTGGTAGCAGATAAGCCGCAAGACCAATGACAAATCGGACCGCGTTTAAAGTCCAAACTCCGGCTACCCCAGCCACATTGACTGCCGCAAGGAGCAGAAATACGGCTAATAGCACAAGCAGGATCGCGATAATCTCTCGAACAGCAGTCCGCTCAAGAAATGGCTTTACTTCTTGATCCTTATCGATCTTCTTATGGTTTTTTGCTGGTTTTTTGCGCTTCGCCATAGAATTACATTATATCCTACGGCCGATGGCTCAGACCAGTGGTTTGAGTATTAGTATTTTTTTTCATCATCACCCTCCTAGTAATAGTGACTGTATCTATTATAGCACAATCAGACCATAATTACTAGCCTTGTCAAACATAAGTTTCTCTAGGTAAAATATAACGATGAATAACCTTTGGTCGCTAACCAAGCTAATCAAACATACTCGGCGACGCTTAATTGTCATTGTATTGATTAGTGCCGTCGGTACACTTCTCAATATTGTCCGTCCATATATGTTTAAACTCTTGATTGACCAGGTCACTGCCCTGTCGACCAAATCAATTTCTGTCGAACAATTCACCCATTCGATTGTTATGATTGCCAGCATGTTTTTGGTGGTCAGTTTAATCTTTTCGATTATTGATACTCTCACCTGGCGCTACAGCGATAAAACCAGTACTTTCATATACAATCAACTACTAAACAAGGTATTTGATAAGCTATCCACCTTGTCGACTGATTTTTTTGAGAGTAAACGAATTGGTGAAACCATTAGTAAAATCAATCGCGGTATAAATACGTATATTAACTGGCTGAATTTAATGACCCAACAGATCATCGATCCGTTGCTTTATACCATC
>CAZCIH010000062.1:0-5040 GCA_964498855.1 uncultured Candidatus Saccharibacteria bacterium
TACAGCCTGGATTAATGAATATGATGCCTATGTTGGGAAATTAGCTGCTTGGTCTAGGGCGCACAATGTGAAGCTACTTCACTTGTCATGGTGGGCGCAGGATTGGGCTGAGTTGAATTATGGTAAAGAGGTCCGCGCTGTCTCCGGCTTCTCGCAAAATAATTGGCTAGCGGGTCATAAAGAAATTATCGACGTAGGTGCAAAATATGCAGGTAATGATCTGACGGTCGAGCTACCTTTATCTGGTTATGGACCGTTATCATCAAAAATGTCACCGGCTTTAGCTGACTATATTATTAGTAAGGTTGGATCAAATAGTCCAAAATTCTTCGTTCAAGCAAATGGCTGGGGCCCAAATGGTGAATGGGGCGCTCCTGATTCGGGAACAGAAGCTGAGTTTGATGTCATATGGACGAAACCAATCATGCGTGGTTTGCAGATGATTCAGCCACAGGACTATGATTGGTCTAAGGTTTATCCTAGATTGACTCAAAATAAAGCTAGCTACGCCGAGGTATACTTACCAAGTTTTTCGATGGCTAGCCAAGCCCAGTTATCATCCGAGATGGATAAATATAGCCAGACTTGTGGCTCTACCTCCACTCCTCCTCCAACTCCAACGCCAACGCCAACTAGCACTCCAACCCCAACCCCAACTAGCACCCCAACACCAAAGCCGACTTCGACCCCAACTCCTTCACCTAACCCACCTACCGTCACCCCAACTCCAGATCCAGGCAGTGGTCCAGTCACTATCGAGTCTATTGATCGCTGGTTAGCTTTCGACTGGGTCAAGGGTCGTTACTACCTACAGCTCAAATGGAATACCAATGGTGGTACAGCTCAAGGTTACTATCTCTACGCTCGTGACAACAAGGACAATCCAGTTGGTTCATACATCGGACAAGTGGGAGGTGAGGCTACCTCAGCTCGCTACTATGGCCCACAGCCAAAAGGCTTACAGAATGACACTACCTACACGATAAGAGTGACAGCAGTCAATAAAAATGGTAACAACTCCTCAGTCTCAACAACTGCTACTACACAGTGCTTCTGGTTCTTCTGCTCAGTGAGATAATGTTTCCAGATTCTTAAATGATAGGGCCACTTGCGTTGACTTATGGCCCTATCTTCGCGATACTAACATAAGAGTATTGCTAATCGAAAAATAAAGCCAAGTGATTTCTAAATCTACCAAAAAAACTAAATATGTGGCTGGTTTACCTGCATACAATGTGATTATTCTGCTGTTTCTAGTGGCCGGGCTCAGTACGATTGGCTACTTCATACTCAAGAGCCAAGCAGCCGATGGGGTGAAGCCACCCTTGCAAGGTTTAATCGATCGCAAGGGCTATCCTGCTAAGCCAGAGGCTAGATCTTCTCTGGGTGGATTTGTAATAAATGTTAACTGGAATGAAATTCAGCCTAGTAGCGGTAACGATCTAGTGACAACGAAGATTGATAATGCCATTAACCAGGCTAAGTCTTCAGGGTTAAAGATTAAGCTTAGGCTGTTAGCTGGCTCACAGTCGCCAAATTGGGCAATGAGCTTGGGTGGGGCACCAATCACGTATTATGAGCCCGTTGATAAAAATAGTGTATCTTACCAGGTACCACGTTTCTGGACTTCGGAATATGGTCAGGCTTATACGAATTTACAAAACAAGCTTGCCTCTCGCTACGACAAAGAAGATACCTTGCGGGAGATAACTATCTCGCGGTGTATGACAGTGTATAGCGAGCCTTTCATCCGTGGCATCACTGATACGCGCAATGCTACAAATTTGCTCAAGGCTGGCTATACGGTTGCGAAGGATCAAAATTGCCAGAGAGAACAGGTAGTATCACATAAGGCTTGGGCTAAAACCCATTCCAGCTTTGCATATAGCCCCTATCAAGTCGTAAAAACTAAATCTAATGGCCAGCCAACGGTCGACACCGATGTAGATTTTACAATTCAGATGATGGATTATTGTCGGGCAAATTTAGGCAATTTATGTACACTATCAAATAATTCGATCGATGCCAAAGTTAAGGCTGGTTATCAAGAGCTTTACGATGCGATCAAAGCCAGAGGACCAGCTATTACTTATCAGACCGAATCAACAACCAGGCTGAGTGATCTGGCCTCAACCTTGGATTGGGCTCTGGCTGGTGGGGCAAATGCTGTTGAGCTAAATGCAAATTATAGCCAGGACATGTCTTCTAGTCAGCTGAAAAGTTATAATAATAAATTTTTTGCCAACCCGGTTTCGTCTACTTCCACCTCTCCTCCAGTGATCATCCCAACCAATACCCTCACTACCACACCGAGCCCAAGTTTATCACCTACCACTACACCAAGTCCGAGTCCGTCACTCACGCCTTCGCCGACACCCACCGTTTCTGCTAAGCCGGGTACCCCACAAAATCTCCAGGTAGCCGCTGGGAGCAGTAATGTATTAGCAGCTTGGACACCACCCACTGGTAGCACACTACCATCGAGCTATTTACTAAAAGTCGATGGGCGAGAATATTATTCTTACAGCTTGCTCTACAATATAGTCGGATTAAAGCCGAAAACTCATTATGAATTATCGGTTCAATCCCGTGATCAGGCTGGGGTTCTCTCCGATCCGGCAACTATTAAATTTACGACCGATTGCATGCGATTGCTCTGGTGGTGCTGGTAGTTAAGAGCTCAATCAAGAATCCGTTATAATGTTGGTATGAAAACCGAGCTACAGCAGAAGCTTCAAACATTACCAACCAATCCCGGGGTATATTTTTTCTATGATAAAACGGGTCAACTTATTTATGTCGGAAAGGCTGCAATATTAAAGAGACGGGTCTCATCATATTTTCAAAAACAAAAAAATCGTGATACCAAGACTAGCCTATTGATAAAACAGATTGATCGAGTTGATTGGCTAGTGGCTGGCTCAGAGATTGAAGCTCTATTTTTAGAGGCTGAATTTATTAAACGCCACAAGCCAATTTACAACGTTCGTGAAAAAGATGATAAGAATTTTTTGTATATCAAGCTGTCGGCTGATGAATTTCCAGTTGTATCATATGTCAGACGACCAAATGATGATAAAGCAAGCTACTTTGGTCCATTTGTCTCGTCATATAATGTACGATCAGCGATGCGCTACTTGAGACGGATTTATCCGTATTTTTCGTCTGATCGAGGCTATTCTCGGCAAAGTAATCTTGAGCATCAAATTGGTGTAGCTCCAAGGCCAGATATATCGGCCAGCGAATATCATGCAATAATAAAAAAACTTAGCATGATTCTTCGTGGCAAAACTCAGACTTTAATTGATCGATTGGAGCGTCAAATCAAGAAAGCTTCTGCCAGGCATGATTATGAGAAGGCCGCCGTTTTGCGTGATGAATATTTATCACTAAAGGCCTTATCGCAAAAAGTTATTTTTGGGTCTGAAGAATCGCGTGATATCTCAGTCGATCAAGCTTTAAGTGGCTTGGCCGATCGACTAAATCTCAGAGGATTACCACGTCGGATTGAAGCTTATGATATTTCAAACTTTGCAGGTGGTGATGCAGTTGCTAGCATGATTGTATTTACCGATGGCATACCACATCAGGCCCAGTACCGGCGCTTTAAAATGCGCTCTCGCGGACCAAATGACTTTGCCATGATGGCAGAGACATTGCGACGTCGATTTAGTGGCAGACATGATGATTGGCCAAAGCCTGATCTGATCTTGATTGACGGTGGAAAAGGTCAGCTGTCGGCAGCTTTGGCTAGTATGAATGAGCTGGGGGTCAGTCTGCCTATTTTTGGATTAGCCAAAAAACGCGAGCAGATTATTCGTTTTACGCCTGATGAAGGGGAGAAGCCAATTAGTGGGGATGATAAGCTAGACTATAGCTGGCAGAGTGGTAAATATAGTGTGCTCGAGCTACCGAGTAGCTCACAGGTAATTGCCCTTTTACAAAGGATACGTGATGAGGCTCATCGCTTTGCTGTTAGTTATCACACGACCGTGCGGGATAAGCGAGTCAAAACATCGTTACTTGACTCAATCCCTGGTGTTGGTCCGGCGACAAGGGCACGTTTGATTAGTAATTTTGGTAGTGTATCTGGAGTGAAAGAAGCTAGCGAAGCAGAGCTGGTTAGGGTCGTAGGGAAAAAAGCAAAAGTAATCAAGGAGCATATTGGATGAGTGGTCACCGTGAGCTCAATCGAGCAAAAAAAAAGGCTTCTGCCCGAGACAAGAAGCGTAGGACTAAAATGAAGGTTAGTGGAAAAAGTGTTTTTACGGTCGCGCGCCTGTTGGATCAACCCAAGAAGAAGCCCTAGCTGACCTGATTGATTGTAGAAAAAAAGCTATATTTATGCTAGACTAATCAAGTGTTAAAACGATTTTTAGTCAGTTGGCTGGTTAATTTTGCCGGTTTATGGGTGGCTGCCCAATTATTTTCTGGTATATCATACGGAGATCAAGCCCGTATTCTAATCATCGCCTCTCTGATTTTTGGCCTGGTAAATGCTTTTATTCGACCCTTGGTGGTAATTTTAGCACTACCTGCCATTGTTTTTACACTTGGTCTCTTTACTTTGGTGGTAAATGCCCTGATGTTGTATTTGACAAGTGCGATTTACCATAAGTTCCATGTTGATTCGATTTGGTCAGCTATTGGAGCGGTTATCGTGGTATGGTTGGTCAATTATCTGATGAATTACCTATTAGAGGATAAAAAAGTTTCATGAAGCAAGTGTTAAATATTATTACAGCCATCTCAGCAATTATTCTAGTGGTCTCGGTTTTGTTGCAAAATCAAGGTTCTGGTTTGGGGACAGCATTTGGTGGAGAAAGTAATTTCTATCGTTCGAAACGTGGCCTCGAAAAGGTTCTCTTTTATGTCACGATAGCTTCAGCAATCATTATGGTCGGAAGTATTTTAGCCAATCTAGTTATCAAATAGCTTATGTCATCTTATCTTAGATTTCGTAGCGCCCGAGCTCTACGAAAATTAAAACGTCACTTTTTCGTACTGCGCCACTGGTTACGCAATTATTTCAATCGTCAT
>CAZCIH010000063.1:0-4975 GCA_964498855.1 uncultured Candidatus Saccharibacteria bacterium
CGACTGACTACATACAATCGGTCAATGTTGGCAATACCAATAGCTATAATCTTTCTGCCTATGCCTACACTGATGGCTCTGCTGTTACGGCTAGCGATGCAGAGCTATTCTACAACGGCTCCACTGTGTCTACTAACTATACGGCAGTGGGTGGTGGATGGTATAAGCTAAGTGGCACAGTCGTTGGAGCGGCCTCGTCGCGAGATTATGGCGTACGAGTCAAATCAGCCCGTACGGTCTACCTGGATAATCTTAGCTTGCGTGATGCGGGCACGGTCACAGGAACACTCACTTCATCAATATTTGATTCCGGATTTACTAATGGGGCAAATTGGGGAACACTTTCTTATAACGCAGTAACACCAACAGGTACAGCGGTACAGGTGAAGGTTAGGACAGGCGACCAAGCTGACTTGTCCGATGCTGATAGCTTTTCATCTTGTTCGAGTATTAGCAATGGATCGTCGGCCTCTGGCAATACATGTGTAAGAAGTGGTGATAGGTATGCTCAGTATCAAGTAGTACTCTCGACCACAGATACGAGTGCCTCAAGCTCCACATTTGATAATTTTTCACTAGATTTTTCAGACGCCACTCCTCCAGCTACCCCAACTCCTAGCCCCACACCAACTCCTACTAAGCAGGCTACTACGAGCCAGCCAGTTTCAAATACGAGCACTGAATCCACGTATATCTCCCAGTCAAATCCGGCTGATTCTCCAGCTCAGCCAACAGCCGAGTCGGAGACTGAAGCGGCCCAAAAGCCACAATCTAGTACCCCGAAGGGTTATGATGTGAATATAGTTGTCAAAAATGGTGGTAAGCCTGTTGCTGGAGCTACGGTTGAGCTTCACTCTACCCCGAGAACTGCGATGACAGACAGGGATGGTGTAGCGAGATTTGCTGATGTAGAGGGCGGTGAACATGACCTAAAGATTACCTACAACGGCCACACAAGCCAACAAAAAATTACATTATCGGGTGATAGTAAGCAGGTAGTAATTAATGTCTCGGCCGATTTAGGCTCAAGTCGCACAACAACATATTCTTGGGCATGGTGGGCTATAGTACCATTATTAGTAGTATTTATATGGTGGATTTTAGCCAAACGGCATAAGCAACAAAACAATCCTCTTAATATTTAAATCACAAACCGTCGAGTGCATAATAAACTGTGGAGAAATCTATCCAATTTCACAATTGGTGACATCCCAGATCCTCCTAGGGGCTTCATTATCTGCGTCAGTATAAAATCTAACACCTTGATAGGTACTCGCTTTATAATGTTAAATATTAGATTTCTCGATAGTGTGAGCGAGTATTGGGTGGCTATTATTATTCCTGTCTAGTAAAAAAATATGATGTGATAATTCTCATTTCATTCAAATGTATGAATGATAAACTAATAAATAACAATATTTAGCGGGGGAAGAAGCCATGCAAAAGATAACACCATGTTTGTGGTTTGACGATAACGCCGAAGAGGCCATGAACTATTATGTTAAAGTTTTTAAGAAATCAAAGATAAATAGTATCGAATATTATCCTGATGAATCACTAGACGAGCATTTTAAAGGCATGAGCGGTAAGGTTATTAATGGTGAGTTTGAGCTTGATGGCGTGAAGTTTATCTGCCTTGATGGCGGGCCAATCTTTAAGCCTAATGAGGCGGTGTCGTTTATGGTCACTTGCAAGGATCAAGCTGAGATTGATTATTTTTGGGAGAAGCTCTCGCATGTGCCTGGCAGTGAACAATGTGGCTGGTGCAAGGACAAGTTTGGCATATCTTGGCAGATAATGCCTGAAAATATTGGCGAGCTACTAAAATCCCCTGCCCAGATGAAGCTATATATGAAGATGGGTAAAGTTGATATTGCCACTTTAAAAAACGCGAGGTAGCATCATGTCGAAGCATAACAATCAGATTGATTATATTGAATTTCCCGCCAAGAGTGTGACAGACTTGAAAAAATCCAAACAGTTTTTTGAGCAAGTTTTTGGTTGGCAATACACCATGTACGGTGATGACTATGCCGATACAGATGGCAGTGGTGTGTATAGTGGCATTAACGCCGAAAATCCCACACCAACACCACTTGTAATTGTATATGTGATGAATCTGCAGCAAGCGTACAGCAAAGTCAAAGCTGCTGGTGGCAGCATCACCAAAGAGATTTTTGATTTTCCAGGAGGTAAGCGATTTCACTTTACGGACTCCTCGGGTAATCAACTTGCTATTTGGTCAGATAGAGAGTCGTCATGATCTCTAAAGATATTCATACCTACAACCTGACTCAGTCGAGTGACAATAAAGATATATGCGAACATCTCGCGCAAGCCATTGATGACAATTTAGCTGATGCCACTAACAAGCTCTGGCATGGCGGGCCAGTTTGGTTTATTGATGAAAATCCGGTCGTTGGCTATTGGGTACGCAAGGCCGGCGTGGCTCTACTTTTTTGGAGTGGTCAAAGCTTTGATGAGCCGGGATTATCACCGGAAGGTAAATTCAAGGCAGCCCAAGTTAAATATCATGAGGTTTCGCAAATTGATAATGCAGATCTGGCCCGTTGGCTACAGAAAGCACATGATATTCAATGGGACTATAAAAACATCATTAAAAACAAAGGTCAGCTATATAGGATTGATCCATCATGAATTTTAAGGCCAAAATTGAAAAAGTTGAGTCAAAGGGTGGTTGGCACTATGTATTAATTCCAGTCAATATTTATCAGGAGCTTAAATCTCAGGTCCAGCGTAGTATAGTGCCGGTGGTGGTGAGGCTTGGTGGCTCTAGTTGGACCACTACAATCATGTCTATGGGTAATCAAAAGTGGTTTGTCGCCATTAAAGCTGATATACGGGAAAAAGAAAATATTAATAAAGGCGATGAGGTCGACATAAATATTAGTTTGGACGAGGCTAGGTTATGAGTAAAAAGTATCAATCCGTTACCGAATATATGAATGATTTCTCTGGCCTTACGCGTGAGCGACTGGAGCAAATGCACGCAATAATAATGAAGATAATGCCAGGTGCCACCGAGCGGATATCGTATAATATTCCGGCTTTTTTCCTCAAGGGCAAGCTAATCGTCTACATCGCCGGCTTTGCTAATCACACCAGTCTTTATCCGGGACGAACTTTGAGTGATAAATACATCAAGCTATCGAAAGAATTTGCTTCGGGCAAGAGCACACTGAAATTTCCTAACGACAAAGACTTACCGATAGAGCTTATCGAAAAGTTTGTCAAAATCAGAGTAGAGGAAGTTAGTTAGTGTAAAAAAGCTGGATCCAGTATGTTTTGTTAATATTACGGTCGGGCTCATAGAGTAGCTCAGGCTCTTTCGCCTTTACTCACATACTTGACCACCGGTGGTATAATAGTATAAAAGGCAGGCGGCATGTATCAGATAAAGCGTATTTATGATGAGCCTAGTGCCAGTGACGGCCAACGCATTTTAGTCGATCGCTTGTGGCCACGTGGTGTTAGCAAAGAGCGAGCCGCACTCGACGCTTGGCTCAAAGATGTCGCACCTTCGCCAGACTTGCGGACTTGGTTTGGGCATCGGCCACAGCGTTTTGCAGATTTTAGCAAGCGTTACACCATTGAGCTAGAGACAAATCCAGCTGTCAATGAGCTCAAAGAGCTAGCTACAAAATACGATACTATCACCTTGCTCTATGGCGCTAAAGATCCCGCCATTAATCACGCCATTGTTTTACAAAAGTTTTTGCAGAGGTAGTATATCGCTGAGCTTAATAAAGTTTTAATTATTTGATTCACTTTTCCCCACTTGTTTCAATCCATACCCAAAGCTATACTATTTAGCATAAGTATAATTATCTATAAGTAAATGTATTCTCACTCAATAGTATAGAAAACATATCCCATGCCAAAGCCTCTGACCAAATTCCATTACCTTATCCCACTACTACTCATCCCACTTCTCACCCTTAGTTTATTACCTCGTCTTAGTTCCAAAGCTGCCCCTGCCCCGACTGCAGTACCTGAATATGTGTCGCAGATTGGAGGTAATGATGGTAGGTTTTATTATCCCTCTGACATCACCACCGACTCCTCCGGCAATATTTATGTTGCAGATACCTATAACAACCGCATCCAAAAGTTTGATTCCTCCGGCACCTTCCTGACCAAATGGGGTAATAGTGGTACCGGTAATGGTGAATTTAATACTCCCTATGGCATCACCACCGACTCCTCCGGCAATATTTATGTTGCAGATACCTATAACCACCGCATCCAAAAGTTTGATTCCTCTGGTACCTTCCTGACCAAATGGGGTAAGAATGGTGGTGATGGTAGTGATGGTACCGGTAATGGTGAGTTTTATACCCCTGCAGGTATCACTATCGATTCATCCGGCAATATCTACGTCGCTGATGGTGGCAACAACCGCATCCAAAAGTTTGATTCCTCTGGCACCTTTCTGACCAAATGGGGTAAGAATGGTGGTGGTGATGGCACTAGTGGTACCGGTAATGGTGAGTTTGATAATCCTCGTGGTATCACCACCGACTCTTCCGGCAATATCTACGTCGTTGACAGTAGCAACCACCGCATCCAAAAGTTTGATTCCTCTGGCACCTTCCTGACCAAATGGGGTAAGAATGGTGGTGATGGTAGTGAGGGTACAGGTGATGGTGAGTTTGATACCCCTGCAGGTATCACCACCGACTCCTCCGGCAATATCTACGTCGCAGACGCTGACAACAACCGCATCCAAAAGTTTGATGCAAACGGCAATTACATATCTCGCATCGGTTATATGTCCTCTGATAATGGCCAGCTAAATTATCCATACAGTTCAGCCACCGACTCCTCCGGCAATATCTACGTCGTTGACAGTAGCAACCACCGCATCCAAAAGTTTGATGCCAACGGCACCTTCCTCGTCAAATGGGGTAAGAATGGTGGTGATGGCACTAGTGGTACCGGTAATGGTGAGTTT
>CAZCIH010000064.1:0-4790 GCA_964498855.1 uncultured Candidatus Saccharibacteria bacterium
TCTTTGGCTCAAAGACGCGTGTCAAACTTCTGAGCTTGTTTTATAACAATCCTGAGCGTCCATTTTATGTTCGCGAAATAACTCGTAAGATTAATGAGCAGATTAATTCTGTTCGTCGAGAATTACAAAATTTACTTAATATCGGTATCGTTAAATCAGTTAATCAATCGAACCGGCTGTATTATGAGGTCAACCCAAAATACAAATTTCATTCTGAGCTGATGAGTATTTTTCAGAAAATTCCTGCTAAGAGTAAAGAAATTCGTGAGACCAAAGAAGAAGATCAGATATTAAAGCGTGTTCGAAAGGCTGGTAATGTAAAGATGATATTTTTATCTGGGGCCTTTGTTCGTGGAAGCAATCAGAATATTGATATTTTTATCGTTGGTGATATGAATAAGGCTCGATTAGCTCAGATAGTTTCTGATATGGAGAAAGAGATGAGTCGTGAGCTAAATTACACCAGTATGCGAGTGGAGGATTTTGATTATCGCCGTAATCTCAATGATCGATTTGTAACTGATATTCTCGATGCCAAAAAAATCATTTTGTTTGATCAGCTTGGAGTCTTTAGTGCGCAAAAGGACGGTCAAGCTGATGTTGAGGCAGTATCTGAATCAGATCCAGAGCTCAAAAGTATTGAGGTAAAAGTAACAACTGAGCAGGCGGACGAAGCTCAGATTGCAGATGGCCAGGAGTCATTAGCTGATTATTTCCGTTATGAGTGAGATTACGACAACTCGAATTCATATTTCTTTTCGCTCCTTTGTTTACCTCATCTTAGCAGTGGCAGCCACTTGGTTTATCATTAAGGTGTCAGATATATTGTTGCTGATATTCATTAGTGTTTTGTTCGCCGCAGCGCTTGATCCATCGGTCAAGACCTTACAAAAGCTAAAGATTGCTCGTTGGTTGGCGGTCACGATAATATATGTACTTTTTCTAGGGTTTATTGCCTTGGCCGTTTATTTGTTTATCCCCGCTTTAGCACATCAGATTGATACAATCTCTCAGCACTGGCCAGGTTATCGCAATCAATTCAATCAAATGCTTGCCGGTCAGCCGTTTTTGGAAAATCTTTCTCGCCAGGTGACGAGTACAATATCGGCTAATGGTAATAAGTTTGCAGCTAGTATTACCTCTACCACATTTAGTGTTTTGAGTGGTGTGGTGGCATTTATTACTTTTCTGGTTCTGACTTTCTATATGCTAGCTGGCGGGAAACAGATCGGTGTCTCGGTGGTGGAATTAATACCGGATAAAAGTTTGCAACGTCGCATCCTAACTCTTGGCCTTGGTATCTCGGAAAAGTTAGGCTATTGGTTACGTGGTCAAGCCGTGCTATGCTTTGTAATTTTTGCCTTATCACTTGTTGGCTTATTGATTCTGCGAGTTGACTTTGCACTGACCCTGGCCGTTATTGCTGGTATTACTGAAGCTGTACCGCTGATCGGAGCCTACTTGGGGGCTATTCCAGCAATAATTGTGGCTCTGGCCGACTCACCCCAGAAAGCACTGGCTGTTGGTATATTATTCTTCGTTATCCAGCAGTTTGAGGGTCATGTGATTGTACCGCAGGTGATGCGCCGTGCGCTTGGTATTCCACCGATTGTTATTCTGATGGCAGTGATGATTGGTGGCAAGCTACTTGGCTTTGTTGGCGTACTATTGGCTCTTCCAGTTGCAGCGGCCAGCTCGATTATCATCAATGATGTTCTGCACGATAAAGGCTTCACCAAGACTACCAAATAGTCACTCAAATCTGATACAATAAGTGTTATGGATATTACATTTCTAGGTAAAACGGGAGTTAAGTTAGCGGCGCGTGATCTGACTATCACAATTGATGCTGGCGACAAGGTCAAAACTGATTTGGCATTATTATCAAGGCCTGAGGATAAAAAAGTTGAAGGTCTGAACTTTGATGGTCCGGGTGAATACGAGGTCAAAGGAGCCATGATTGATGGTGTGTCATTGGAAAATGGCAACACGGCTTTTAGTATAATGGTTGATGATATAAGGCTAGCACACCTGGGAGATCTACAACAGGAGACCCTAAGTGATAGCCAATTGCAGGCAATTGGAGCTATTGATGTGTTGTTTTTACCGCTTGATGGCCGCAAGGCAGAAATAACTAGCAAGATAGTAAGTCAGCTGGAATTGCAGATTATCGTGCCAATTGATTACGATGAGAAAAGCTTGAAGAGTTTCTTGTCCGAAACAGGCGCCAAAGAGGAGAAATTAGATAAATTGAAGCTGAATCGTAAAGACTTACCTGAATATTCTCGTCAGGTAGTCGTACTCGAAGCTAAGTCTTAGCTGATATATTCGCTTAGATTACAAGCCCCTAAAAAATCGATTGGGGCTTGTAGAAAAAATTAAATTTTTAGAGTTTCCTTAGGCTTTTTTAGCAGAGCTTTCTTGGCTTAGGCTAGCTTTCTCGTATTTTTTTAGCGTTCGGATGGTCGAAGCGGCTAATTTGAGTCGGACTTTTTGTCCATCAATAATTAAGGTCTTGGTTTGAAGATTTGGTTTCCAGACCTTTTTTGTGCGCCTAAGCGAATGGCTAACATTGTTGCCAAACTGCTTACCTTTACCTGTAATATCACATTTATATGCCATTTTGCCTATTTCAATAGTAGTTATTAACTAAGTGATAATATCATAAATCACTAATCCTATCAAGCCTCGTTGCCCGAGAATAGATTAAACTGGCTTTTAGCCTCAAGATAGATTATGCTTGTTTCTAATGAATGTGAGCGATCTTGGTTTTTATTTACTAACACTCGTGATTGTAATCACGGTACATGAATTTTGTCATGCTTGGATGGGTCATCTATTGGGTGATGTGACTGCTACTAGAGAAGGCCGTTTGACGCTCAATCCGATTGCCCATATCGATCCATTTATGACGCTAATTCTACCAATCGGCCTAATATTATTAGGTTCGCCAGTAGTTTTCGGGGCAGCCAAGCCAGTGCCTTTTAATCCCTATGCCGTGCGCTATGGTCGTTGGGGAGCTGCTCTGGTGGCTTTTGCGGGCCCTGCCAGTAATTTTGCAATGGCGGCATTTGTGGCACTTTTCTTTCGTTTTTTACCTCTTGGTTTACTGGCCGAGAGATTTCTGATTATTTTTGTGACAGTCAATATCGGCTTTTTTGTTTTTAATATGATCCCATTTCCACCACTCGATGGCTCGAGATTACTCTATGCTATCGCACCACCACCTTTGGCAGACTTAATGGATCGGATTGAGCACTTTGGTATTATGGCAATTTTCTTATTTATCTTTGTTTTTTTTCGCTTCCTTTCACCCTATATAGGTACTGTGGTCGGTGGAATATCTAGTGCACTTCTTGGTATTCCAGTCAATTGAACCCACCCCAATAAATGCTATAATAGTATTGAGCTCTGCTACTCTCGCTTCCGCTTACTCTTTTTGGGTCAGCCAGCTACCAACTTTTTCTACTTAACTTTTTACAAAGGGAATCCTAGATTGCCGTTTGATTATCGACTGATAACTGCGCGCTGCGGATACCCACCTAGCACTTTGCTGGGGAAGGTTGGAAGCATGATTTGAAGCGGTTATAACGGCGGAGCGCCATCATAGATTAATACTAAATATAAAGCTTTGACCGGCCCCTCGTACTTGAGAGGCCGGTCTTAATTCCCCTAGGAAATTTGAGCCGGTATACTTTTGGCCATAAGGCGGGCGATTTCTCGCTCTATCATGGCTATTACATATCCGGTGATCTCGATGGCCTCGTCAGCTGTGCTGTTCGCCCCCTTGATGACGATATGTAGGCCGCACCAGGGGTGAAAATATCCGACCGTTGAGTTGATGCGGTCGATACTAACACTGTCTGACAATTGCTCAGTCGCAGCGATCAGACCACCCTCGAAGCTCCAGGCACAAGCCAGTGAGCTGGTTGGGTCAACGGCTTTGCCAGAGTCATCGATTGCCACTGCTACAGTAGTGTAGCCAGCTTGCCATTTGTCGATTGCAAGCTTTAGAATCTCGACCGCACGACCGAGTTCATCGGGCTGCTTTCCAAGACTGGCCAATTCTTTACCCCTTATTGTCGAATCGGATACAGTCATCAAGTAATATATTATAAGCACAATAACTTAGGCAAGTGCGAAATGTTTCTTGAGCTTCTTTTCATTGTCCAATTTGATTGCAGTTATGAGATGGACAGCAGATTCGATGTCTAATTGCCGGCTAATTCCCGATATATAATCAGCCGGATTATATGGGTATATCCAAAGGCCTTTTGTGTAGCTAATAAATCCTTGATCCTTGAGTTGGTTGATCAGATTGTTTCGAGCCGTTTTTTTGCTTTCGGGTATATCGAAGGTGACTAGATACCATTTGCCATCCCATCTGGCCGGTCGCGGGATGCCTCGTTTAGAAATGAGATAGCTCTCCAGGTGTGACTTACCCTTGCGATTGAGTTTATATATCTTTTCGCCATCTAGCTCACCGACGGAAATAAAGCCCTGACGAGCCAGCAGGGCAGTGGTATCAATGATGCGACGACGAGCAAGTCCTTTGCCCTTACCACTGCTTGTGAAAAGATTAAGCAGGTGCCTTGTCTGAGTCAGCTCAGTAGCACCGATGACCCGTTTTTTGCCGATTTGTGCTAGTATTTCAGCACTCTTATTAATTTTCTGCAAAGATTTCCCAGGTTTAGAGTTAGTAATTAGCTACAACATAAATTACATAACTATTATGTCAAAGCATTGATTTTATGTAAACAATATTCCTTCTCCTGCTCATGTAAGATTCT
>CAZCIH010000065.1:0-4703 GCA_964498855.1 uncultured Candidatus Saccharibacteria bacterium
ATTGTCCTGCTAATCATTTTATTTTCAGCAATTGTATTGGTATTTCGTAGTCTTAGTTTGAAAAAAGAGAGTCAGCAACTAGCTAATCAATATCGGCAGGAGAAGAAAACTGGCTTCGATGCTGTAGTGGAGTCGAGCTTTGAGCTGACGCGAGCCTTTGCTCGAGATTATACGGTTTGGGATGATATGGTCAGCGCCACCAAAACAAATGATCAGGCTTGGTTTAATCAAAATGTCGAACCCGCTCTTGCAACTTATCAAGCCTCAGCTGTCTGGGTGCTTGATGATCATTACAGAGAGGTTTACTCAGCTTATGCCGAAGACGAAAATTTACGACCTGATTTTCCGATTGATTTAGCCAAGCAAGCGCACAGTCTCTATAACAATGGATATTTCGTTGATTTTTTTACAACAAGTAATAATGAAATATTTAAGGTCTTCGTTGCTCCAACTCAGCCAAGTGATGATATTGAAAGAAAATCACAGCCTCAGGGTTACTTTTTTGTTGCCAAAAGGATAGATAAAAACTATCTAGATAATGTCAGTAAAGCTAGTGGTACTAGTGTTGAAGTCAAACAAGGTCACAGTCAGACCGTTTCTGACCAAGTAAATAAAGGTATTGTAGGATTTACATCACCATTAAAAAACTGGAGTGGAATAGAGGTAGCACATTTTAGTGTGACAGCTCAATCGCCCTATCTTAAGACTCAGAATCAAGTTAACTATACACAATTTTTAATCATGACGGTGACTTTAATCAGCTCCGTTTTGGTGATTTTAGTGTTATATTTGATGGTTTCCTTACCGCTTAAGAAAATATCTACAGCAATTGCCCTTGGTGATGATGGTGGATTGGATAAAATCAAACGACGACAAGATGAATTGGGTGATATTGCCCGGATGGTACAGGCCAATCTTGATCAAACTAAAGAATTACAAGAAGCCAAGGCAAACGTTGATAAATTGGTTGAGCGTCGAACGGCACAGTTGCAAGAGGAGCACGCTCGGCTGAGTGCAACAATTGACAGTCTACCAGTCGGTCTGGTGATCCTGGATGACAACCTGCAGGAACAGGGTTGTAATCGTTTGGCACAAATCATGATTAGTGGGGCTGGTTCGGTGGCTACTCATGAAGATGTCTGCCCAGCACTATTTGAAGCAATTGATATCCGCCATCAGGTTGAAGCTAGCTTGCATCACAAAACTCCAATTTCGCTTAAAGAGATTGAGTATAATGACAAGATTTTGCGCGTGCATATGGCACCGATTATGATTAAACGCCAAACTATTGCCACTGGCATTGTCGTGGTTTTGGAGGATATTACCGAAGAGAAAGTTATGCAACGATCTAAAGAGGAGTTTTTGTCGATCGCCAGTCACGAGTTACGTACCCCACTGACTGCCATACGAGGCAATGCGGCGCTTCTGGCCAAATCTTATAGCCATTCACTACACGATGCTAATTTTAATGAGCTGATAGGTGATATTGAATTTTCTAGCCAACGACTACTGGGTATCGTTAATGATTATCTGGAGGTTTCTAGCCTGGAGCAGGGTAAACTGTCGATCACCAAAAAGGAAGTAGCCATGGCACCATTAATATCTCAAGTCCTACGTGAGCTCACCCCACTTGCTGAGGAAAAGAAGCTATATCTTAAATTCGTCAAAAATCGTGCGACTGAGCCAGTTGTGCTGGCTGATCCGGAGCATGTTAGCCAAGTCCTGGTTAATCTGATATCAAATAGCTTGCATTACACCACCCATGGTGGAGTGACGGTTGAGGTTAAGGCGGGGCAAGATGATTTTGTGACTATTTCTGTGACTGATACGGGGTGTGGCATTAGCCAGGACAATCAAAAGTTTCTCTTTCATAAGTTTCAGCAGGCCAGTGATAATATTTTGACACGTGATTGGAAGCGGTCGACTGGGTTAGGCCTCTACATTGCCAAGCTATTAGTCGAAAAAATGGGTGGCCAGATTGAGTTAGTCGATAGTCAAGTGGGGCAAGGGTCAACTTTTGCCTTCACCTTGCCCCGGTCTAAAGGGAAGCCTTCGACGACTTCTCAAGCCAACTAATTTGCATTATACTTAAAGCTATCTTATGAAGAATATATTATTAGTCGAAGATGACCCATTTCTATCGAGGATGTATGTCAAAATATTTGAGATGCGAGGGTTTAAAATTAGAGCCGAGTATGATGGTGAGGCCGGTCTGGCAGCTGTCAAAGAGGCCAAGCCGGACATTATCTTGCTCGATATTATGATGCCACGCCTTAATGGTCTTGAAGTATTGGATGCTCTTAAGGGTGATGAGGCAACTAAATCGATACCGGTAGTCATGTTGACTAATTTAAGCGATCAGAAGCAACAGAAAGCCGCTCTTGAAGCTGGGGCAATTAAATATTTAGTCAAAAGTGATTTTGATCCCGACCAAACGGTTGAGGTGGTTAAGGAAATACTCAAGGTTTAACCAACCGTAAAATAGTCTAGGTTTGTTCGTAATATGTTTGCTTTATATCTGGTAAGCATATATAATTTTTATTATGGTGGAAAGCTTACTGCGACAACAACCACAAGACTACAGCATGCTTTATTTGGATATGGATTCATTTTTTGCCTCAGTCGAGCAACAGGTCAATCCTCGCTTGCGTGGTAAGCCAGTGGCCGTTTGTCCTTGCTTAAGTGATAGCACTTCGGTCATAGCTGCTTCAATCGAAGCCAAACAGTATGGTATTAAGACTGGCACTAGGGTTGATGAAGCCCGCCGATTGTGCCCTCAGCTTATTTTAGTAAGCGATAGTCCGGTTTCATATCGTGCGGTGTGGCGACAGTTTATGAATATACTCGATGATACACTGGGCCGAGCTGTTAGCCGTGGTATTGATGAGGCTTATCTGGTCATACCAAGCTATTTGCGCACTCATCAGTCAGCTATCAAGCTAGCTAGTGACATCAAAGCTAGTATAGTCAAGCAGATCGGTCCTTATGTGAGTTGCTCGATTGGGATTGCACCTAATATATGGCTTGCCAAGATGGCAGCTAGCTTTGATAAGCCTAATGGTTTGGTGGTTTTAGACCACGATAAGCTTAGCCAATTTTATAGTCAGCTACAATTACTCGACTTCAATGGTATTAATCGACGGCTAGCCAAGCGCTTGTACGATTTAGGTATCTATAATCCATTGCAATTTTTCGCTACTCCGCATAGTTTGCTGAAGCGTGCTTGGGGTGTAAATGGCGAGAAGTGGTATTTGCGTTTGCGTGGTTATGAAGTTGATCGTCAACCCCCAGCTCGACGTCAGTCCTTTAGTCATCAGGTGACATTGCCACCGGCCGTTCGCCTTGACCGATTAGTTTGGCGAGCAATTCTGATTAAGATTTGTTATCGCTTGGCATATCGTCTGCGGCGGGCTGGCTTAAAAAGTCAGAGCTTAGTTTTAACACTAGTTTTTACTGATTGGAGCTATGTTTCTAGGTTGATTCACTTGGGTCGTGCCACTTCTGCCGGTAGCGAATTGGCCACACCACACCTGGTGCAATTATTAACAGAGCTTGCTCGACCATTACCATTACGCAAGTTGGCCATTACCGTCTTTGATTTGACTACCAGCCAGCAATTAGCCCTGGCTGGTTTTGATGGTCAGCGAGCTGAGGCTGTGGGCCAGGCGCTTGATATTATTAATGGTAACTATGGACCAGATACAATCATGCCAGCACGAGTACTCGATCGCTCGTTAGCACCAGATCGAATCGGCTTCGGGAATACAGAAGGTGTGTGAATATTAAACTAAAATTGCCATGCTTGTAATCAATTCACCATCAGTGCTAATCTAAAAAAAGTTACTTACTACCAAAGGGGGATTTGATGGCCTTTCTACTGACCCGAAAAAAATCAGCTATTCTGCGTCAAGGCGACCTGGCAACCGTCATAAATCTACCAAGTTATATTTGTCTTGATATACTAATGGGCCAGAGTGATGATTATCAGTCGCTAAATCAATTGATCGAGGCTCAGGGTATTAACTCTAGCTCGGTTGGCCAGTTGATTATATTTAAATTTATTTTGCCGGATGAAGACATCAGGGCAGTTTTTGAAAAACAGCGGAAATCTATTCAGAGCACATTAGAATCAAGCTTGGGTGAACAAAGTCAGGCGATTGTGGGCTTCGTCAGCTACCTTGGTGGGGCAGAGTTTATGCTCCTAGTTTTTAATCAAGATAACTCAGATCGGACAATGAAATCCAGCCGAGCTCTAGCAGTCAGTCTGACTGCTAGTCTAAAAAAGCAGGCTGATTTTGAGATTGCGGTTGGACTAGAGGATTGTAGTGCTACAATTTCTGAACAGACAGCTGAGGCCTACCAGGATTGCCGTCAAGCGATCTGCATTGGTTACGGTATCTGGCAAAGACATTACGTATATTCGCTTGATGATTTTGAGCTTATGCCGGTGGCATACCGCGGTCTATCTGATCAATTAGCTGCAAAGAGTCGGTTTTTGTTGGAGCAGTTAGAACGTCACAGCGAGCTACTGGAAACGATGGCGGCCTACTTCGATCATGATATGAATTTAACTCTAACAGCCTCGGCTTTAGATGTACATCGCAATACAGTCTTGTATCGTTTTGGTAAGATTGTAGATTTGACCGACGGACCTGAAAGCTCGGCAAGAACAATTAGACGAACAGCTGGTTACTTTGACACAC
>CAZCIH010000066.1:0-4646 GCA_964498855.1 uncultured Candidatus Saccharibacteria bacterium
GTTCAAATATTGTTACAATCAGAGCTCTGACTATATAAATATTGATCATTGAGCCAACAAATGCAACCACTCCATAACCGAGAGAAGTTTGTAAATCAGCCGGAAATGCTAGCAAAAACTGATTGAAGCTACTGATCCAGATTTGTGGATATAAAACTGTCAGACTAAGTGCGATAAAAAGCAATAGACCGATAAAAACTATTATCTGCAATACCGGCCGTTGAATTCTATCCTTGAGACTACCACGATTAACATAGTCCGTCTCCACCACTACTTGATTTCTTGCTTCGGTTAAGATAATCATGGCGATCCAAATGATAGTATAGACCACCAGACCGATAGCACTCCAAAATAGCACAATGGCCAAAATACTAACCACCCGACTAGTCCCCAAGCTCTTAACTTGAGCCATAACAGCTTCCTTGGCCGCATCATTACTCAAGACTGACTGATTAAAGATTTTGTCAGTTAAAGTTTGCCAACTAAAGAAAATAAAGGTGGCCAGACTTATGAGAAAATAGACTAAAGCCTGTAGCCAACTAATCGAAAAAATCTTAACTAGATCAGATTTCTTTAGTAACATAAACGTCTTCTCGTTATTTGATGAGAGTAATATTACCTATTAAAGGTAGAGGCTTGGTTTGCTTAGCCGATACGTTCATTATTCCTACGATCATCATCACAAGACTAACCAACCAGATAAGAGGCCAAAGTAAAAAACCAATTAGTATTGGTGTAAGAATAAGTGCCACAAATCCGGCTATCAGCTCTGCTAGAAATAACGTCAGTCCTTGATTTGCATGGTAAAGAGCAAATTTTGAATCTTTAGCAACGATGAGTGGTATGAGAAATAAAATTCCTACATACGCTAAGGCACTGAAAATAATTTCTTCTTGGCTAACTGACTTACGTTGATTTTTCTTTTTAGCTGGCATGGATAACTCCTTCTTTTATAAATAAATTTCTTATGCTTAATTGCATGGTAATATGACTGTTGATTTTTCGCAAGGCGCAAGTTTGGACATCACGTAAACTATCAGATAGCAATGAGTGAAGTCACAATAAAAATAAAAACTACACCCACTACAGTAAGTGCTAAAGTGACACCTGAGGGATGCTCACTGTGAGCTTCAGGCAAAATATCGCCAGCACAAATGTAAAGCAATGAACCGCCAAAGAAGCCGAGGAAAAGTACTAGCCACTCCATTGGTATCGGTAGTATGAGTGCAATTACTAGCCCTATTACCGGGGCAATTGCATCGAGTATTAAATACCACCAGGTAGTTTTTCGATCATTTTTATGAGAAAGCATCAGACTAACTGTATTTAGACCATCTGCAAAGTCATGAGCGATCACCGCAATCGCCACCGCTAAACCAATCTGAGGATTCACCTTAAACGCTAGGCCAATGCCGATACCATCAAGCAAACTATGGCCAACCAATGCAATAGCCGACATCACTCCAAGCTTAGGATGGTGATGATGGCCGTACTCCTCCTCGTGACCAACGTGTAATATCAAAAGCTTCTCAATGACATGAAAAGTTAGAAAACCTGCCACAAAAAATACCATTGGCCAGATTACCATCATCCCCTGCGAATGGGTCATTTCAAAAACTTCAGGTAGAATATCGAGAGCCACCACTCCCAATATAACACCAGCTGAAAAGCCTAATATCCGATGTAGTTTGTCTTGATTATAAAGCGCAAAAAGACCACCCAAAAAAGTAGATAATACGGTCAAGAAAATTACTAGCAACATAATTTATCGTTTGACTCTCGTGTTTTTGACAGATTGATTCTTTTTTATTTGTCCAGAACGTCTTTTAGCAGCAGCTCTTAAATCTTCATACTTATCCGATTCATCTACTATCTGGCGCCTGACTACAACCTCTAGAACATCTTCTAGACTAAGCAGTCCTTCTACCTCGGCAAACTCATTAATTACCACAAATAGATGTTGTCGAGTCTTTAGAAAAGCATTGAGAGCATCGTCTAAATTCTCATCCTTATCAATATAATGCACACCAGGCTGATATATAGCTTTGGCTTGGACATTTTTTTCCACTACCTTAATTAGATCCCGCAGAAAAATCATACCTACAATATCATTGTTCTTGCTACTCGTGACGGGAAAGCGTGAATGGCCACTCGATACCAAACGGGTAATGGTTTTATTATCAAGCCGTTCGTCTTCTGTCAGGCTGACCATCATTGAGCGCGGAGTCATAACATCTTTGGCGGTTTTTTCGGTGAAAGTTAAGGCTCCACGAATAATCCTTGCCTCATCCGCGTCAAGCTCACTGCGCGAAGATTTTTTATGCTCATCCACAATCTTGGCTAGCTCTCGCTTGGGATAAATAGTTGGTAGCTCTTCACCCAGTATTTTATCCAACATCCAGGCTAAAGGTGCACAGATAGGATACATAATGAAAATAAAAAACTTCACCAACCAAACCAGTCGAGCACCGATTGAAATTGCATAGCGAGCAAAGAAGGCTTGCGGGATAATTTCACCAAAAATAGTTATGAGCAGAGTCGTGGCAATACCAGCTACTAGTCCGGAGGCTATCGACTCTAGAAATAAGGACAGAGCTGATATAACAGCCACATTACCCAATAATAGCGTTACGAGTAAAAGATTACCTCTTTTGCGAACCTCATATATTTTTCTAGCATCTTTGTCGCCAAAATCAATTTTGCGTTTTAGCTCATGAGGATCTAAACTCATCAAACCCAAATTCATACCTGAAAATAAGGCTGATAGAAAAATAAGAATGATTGAGATTAGATAATTCATAATGACTGTGGCCTCATTATAGCATGCTAGTCAGATGCAATTGCCGTAGCTACTGCCCTAACCACCCCTGGCTCAAAAACTGAAGGAATGATCTTATCTACCGTCGGATCTTCAACTACTGCAGCTAAATTCTGGGCTGCCTTCAGCTTCATGGTCGTACTTATTTTCTTCACACCTCCATCCATTGCTCCCCTAAACATGCCGGGGAAAACTAGTACATTATTGATCTGATTGGCAAAGTCAGACCGACCAGTTGCCACCACCGACGCCCCAGCCTGTATCGCCACCTCGGGCATTATCTCGGGAACTGGGTTAGCCAAAGCAAAAACGATCGGTTGAGTGGCCATGCTTTTTATATGAGATATTGATAAAATATCGGCCTGCGACAAGCCAATCACAACCTCAGCTCCTCTCAGTGCCGAGGCTAAATCACCCTCAGCTCCATGCGCATTAGTCAATTGGGCCAATTGCTGTTTCGCCTCATTTAGATCGTGCCTCCGGGTAGTCAATACGCCCTGGCTATCAGTCACAATAATCTTGCCAACACCATAAGCCTGAAGCAGTCGAGCCACGCCGTTGCCGGCAGCACCAGCACCGATTATCACAACCTTGATATCTTTAGCTGACCTTCCTACGACTTTTAAAGCATTAATAAGACCTGCCAATACTGCAATCGCAGTGGCATGTTGATCATCATGGATAACTGGAATATTTAGCTCCTTCTCCAACCTAGCCTCAATCTCAAAACATTTTGGTGCAGCGATATCTTCCAAATTAATCCCACCGAAGACAGGGGCAATATTTTTGATAGTCGCTACGATCTCATCAGGATCTTGAGTATCTAATACTATCGGAAAGGCATCCAGGCCAGCTAACTCGCGGAAGAGTAAAGCCTTGCCTTCCATGACTGGTAGAGCGGCGGCCGGACCAACATTACCCAATCCCAATACAGCCGAGCCATCTGAAATCACTCCAACTAAATTTTGCTTGATTGTGTATTGGCCAATCTTCTCAGGGCTTTGTGCTAGTAAATCTGATACGGCTCCAACTCCTGGTGTGTAGAGTAAACTTAAATCCTCTTCATTGTGCAAAGGGGTCTTAGCCTCGATCTTTATTTTTCCATGTAGATTTTTATGCAAATCAAGGGCTGCTTGGCGATGGTCATGGGGACTAGTCATAGTCCCCATTATAATACATCAGGACATTTTCCTAACAGCTTGAGACATATTTGACAACCAATCATAGTCATCCTAATGTAGAACTTAAGCACTATGTCTCAACCTAAAAAAACTAAACTACCCACAAAGAATATTTTTTCTCCTATCCTTAAACCTATCAAACCATATAAAAAGCCGGTTTTGGTAGTTCTGATGGCATTTTTCGCTGTCACTGGTGCTACCCTAATCTATAATTCAATGGCAGGCGGTATCCCGATTTTTCGTACTAATGTTGAGTATTGGCGTCCACGAATCGCTGGCTGTGAGAGTGGTAGTGGTCCGAATAGCCAACCAAACTACAAAGCCTACAATGGAGTAGCTCATTATGGTGCCTATCAATTTGACATTGGCACCTGGCGCTCAAATGTCGATCCAACTATCGCGACTCTCTACCCAAAGGCCAGCGATGCACCACCAAACGTCCAAGACCAGGCCTTCCGAAATGCTTTTAAAAAACGAGGTACTCAGCCCTGGAATGCCTCCTACTATTGCTGGATTCAAAACGCCCAACCACCGGCCGGTGAAGAAGTTGCCAAAGGTCCACCACCAGGCTCTTACAACACCACCATCTCAGGTCGTGTCGCTACAGAGGATAATAAACCAATCCGCGACGTCGTCATACAAACCTG